>JAFPUX010000296.1 GCA_017413145.1 Kiritimatiellia bacterium
GGCTAGAAGGCGCCGCGGAGGGCGTCGGAGGTCGGGCCGACGCCGTGCGCGGCGAGGTCCGCGGGCGTGCCGGTCGCGACGACGCGGCCGCCGTCCTCGCCGCCCTCCGGCCCCAGGTCGACGATCCAGTCGCACGCGCGGAGTACCTGCAGGTTGTGCTCGATCACGACGAGCGTGTGGCCCTCGTCGCGCAGGCGGCGGAAGACGCCGAGCAGGACGTCCACGTCCGCGAAGTGCAGGCCCGTGGTCGGTTCGTCGAAGAGCAGCAGCGAGGGCTTGCAACGAACGGGGGGCTTTGCCCCCCGAACCCCCCGCGCGGCGGAAGCCGCGGGGAGCTTCGCGAGGAACTCCGCGAGTTTGAGGCGCTGGGCCTCGCCGCCGGAGAGCGTCGGCACGGGCTGGCCCATGCGGAGGTAGCCCAGGCCCACGTCGACGAGCGGCTGCAGCGCCTTCGCGACGGCCTTGCGCCGCGCGAACGCGGCCATCGCCTCGTCGACGGTGAGGTCGAGAACGTCCGCGATCGAGAGCTCGCGGCCGTCGCGTTCGTCCGGGACCGTCACGGCGAGCACCTCGGGGCGGTAGCGGCGGCCGCCGCACGTCTCGCACGGCAGGTAGACGTCGGAGAGGAACTGCATCTCGACGTGCTCGAAGCCGCTGCCCTCGCAGTCCGGGCAGCGCCCGAGGCCGTAGTTGAAGCTGAAGTCGGCGAGGGCGACGCCGCGCGCCTTCGCGGCCGGCGTTTCGGCGAAGACATGGCGGATCTCGTCGAACGCGCCGAGGTAGCTCGCGGGCGTCGACCGCGCGCTCTTGCCGATCGGCGACTGGTCCACGAGCTCGACGCCGCCGAACGCGTCCGCGCCCTCGAGCCTGCGGAACGCGCCGCAGTCCGGAGCGGGCAGCCCGAGCGCGCGGCGCACCGCCGGGTGCAGCACGTCCGAGACGAGCGTCGACTTGCCCGATCCCGACACGCCCGTCACCGCGACGATCTTCCCCAGCGGGAACTCGACGTCGACGTTTTTGAGGTTGTGTTCCGAAGCGCCGAGGAGACGCAGCACGGGGCCCGTTTCGGAATTGGCGGACGTTTTCCCGCCCCGCGAAGCGCGCCCGGAGGGCGCTTTCATCGCCGGAGCCGCCGCCGCGGGCGCCGTTTCGGCGCCCGCGGTGCGCGGCTTCGACATGCGAGTCGGCCGGAGCCACGGCGCGGAGACGGACGCCTTGCAGCGGAGCAGTCCGGGGACGTCGCCCCGGTAGACGACCTCGCCGCCGCGTTCGCCGGGGCCGGGGCCGAGCTCGACGACGTGGTCGGCGGCGAGGATGACGGCGGGGTCGTGCTCGACGACGAGCACGGTGTTGCCCGCGTCGCGCAGGCGGCGCAGGATCGCGACGAGCCGCGCGATGTCGCGCGGGTGCAGGCCGACGGACGGCTCGTCCAGCACGAAGAGCGTCCCCGTGAGGTCCGAGCCGAGCGCGGTCGTGAGCGCGATGCGCTGCGCCTCGCCGCCGGAGAGCGTGCGCGACTGGCGGTCGAGCGCGAGGTAGCCGACGCCGACCTCCTCGAGGTAGCGCAGGCGCGGGAGGACGCCGGCGAGGAGCGCCTGCGCGCCGTCGCCCGCGCTCGTGCCGGCGGGGTGCTCGCGCGAGAACGCCTCGAGGAACGCACGCGCCTCCAAGACCGTGAGCGCGGCGAGCGACGCCGCGTCGTGCTTCTCCCCGCCCGCGACGAGCTTCCACGCGAGCGCGGCGGGGCGCAGCCGCGCGCCGCCGCATTCGCGGCAGGTCGCGTATTCGCGGTAGCGCGAGAGCATGACGCGGACGTGCAGCTTGTAGGCGCGGCCCTCGAGCCAGCGGAAGAACTCCGCCACGCCCGGCCACAGGCCGCTCTCCCAGTCGTCCGTCTCGCCGTCCCAGACCCACTTGCGCCACTTCGCGGGGAGCTTCTCCCACGGCACGTCCGTCGGGCAGCCGACCTCCTTGGCGCGGCGCACGAGCAGGCGCTGGCCGTCGATGAACGACTTGGTCTGGAACGGCTTCACGCACCCCGCGGCGATCGATTTGCCCGGCTCGGGCACGACGAGCGCCTCCGACACGCCGATCACGCGTCCGAAGCCCTTGCACGCCGGACACGCGCCGATCGGGGAGTTGAACGAAAAGAGGTTCGGGCGCGCCTCCTCGAACGCGCGCCCGCAGTCCGGGCATTCCAGCCGCGCCGAGAAGCGCAGAGGGTCCCCTTCGGCGCGGTCCTCGCCGAGCGGAACGACGAGCGCCGCGCCGCGGCCGCGCGCGAACGCCGTTTCGAGCCCTTCGCAGAAGCGCGCGCGCTTCGCGGGATCGACGCGCAGCATGTCGAGGTCGACGCGGAAGCGGCGGGCGGCGACATGGTTCGGTGGTTGGTTCTTTCGCGGTCTTCCAACGGGTTCGGGGGAGTCGTGCGAATGCGGCGGAGCCTCGCATGGCGAGACACCGCCGCATTCGCGGACCCGGGCGAAGCCTTGCGAAGCGAGCAGGGCGAGCGCGTCCTCGCGCGAGACGGACGCCGGGACGTCGACTTCGAAGGCGACGATCGAGCGGCTGCCTTCGAGACCGCGGGCGAGCAGGTCGTCGAAGACGGAGTCGGGCGAGGCGGGGACGATTTCGCGGCCGCAGTCCGGGCAGAAGAGGCGCGCGCAGTTGGCGAAGAGGAGCTTGAAGCGGTCGTTGAGCTCCGTCATCGTCCCGACGGTCGAGCGCGAATTGCGGATCGAATTGGTCTGTCGGATCGCGATGGCGGGCGGGATGCCCTCGACGGCGTCGACGGCGGGCGGCGGCAGGCGATCGAGGAACTGGCGGGCGTAGGAGGAGAACGTCTCGATGTAGCGGCGCTGGCCCTCGGCGTAGACCGTGTCGAAGACGAGGGACGACTTGCCGGAACCGGAGAGGCCGGTCACGACCGTGAACCGCCCGAGGGGGATGTCGACGTCGAACCCCTTCAGGTTGTTCTGCCGCGCGCCGCGGACGCGGATGCACTCCGTCCCCGCCCCGGCCGCGGCCGCGTCCGTCTTGCGTTTCGCCATGCCGCGCATACTAGCACACCCCGCCGCGCCCGGGCAAGCGGCCGGAAACGGTCAATCCGCGGGGACGATGCGGATACCGGAGAACGAGTCGCGGCGGGATCCGTCGTAGAGGACGCGGAAGTCCGCGAACGACGTGCCGTCGTAGTCGAACTCGATCGCGCGACCGTCGTCCGAAACGGCCGCGCCGGGCAGGCCGGCGCCGTCCGCGAAGCGGAACGGTCCGTCCGCGGGATCGAGCGCGGCCCGATACCGCCCCGGGTCGATTTGAAGCGGCAACCCGGGACCTTCGACCGCGACGCACGGCGGGTCGAGCGACGGATCGAAGCCGAGACCGATCGGAAGAAGCCACCCGTTGATGACGATTCCGGCCGTCCCGCCGAATTCGTGGACGAGGCCGTGCGCCGGCAGGAAAACGGTCGAGTCGGGCCGGAGCGCGGGAAGTCCGCCGTGCGCGGGATCGGCCGCAAAGGCGACGTCCGAGATGCGCGCGGCACCGGGCGTTTCGAGGCGCGTCCAGAGGTTCGTGCCGGGGAACGGCGCGGGAACCCACGCGAGACGCCACGAGCCGGGCTCCGCGCCGTCGACCGCCGGGAAGCGGTTCGTCGTGGCGGGGTCTCCGGAACCCGGAACGGACGTGGCGAACACGAGCTCCCGGTCCGCTTCGGCGCGCACGAGCCAGCCGTAGCCGTCGCGGTGTATCTCGGCGAACGACCTCAACTTCACGCCCGCGTTCGTTCCGGGCGGATCGAGCCTCCAATGGCGTGCCGTCGCCTGCGGCGGCGGCAGATCGGGGGAGGGGCGACGCGACGGTTTCGTTTCGACCGCGAAGACCTGTGAACCCCCGTTGGAAGCGAGATGCCGCAGACGCGGGTCGGAGAAGTGCCGGCGGAGCGTTTCGCCGAACGGAAAAAGCGAGACCTTCGCGGGAAAGGCGTTTTCCTGGAGGATGACATGCGTGACGCCGAACTCGCGGAGGCCGGCCAGCTGGTCGTCCGTGAGGTCCCCTTCGGTCATCGTCTCGAAGCGGTGGAAGACGCGGTCCGCGTAGTCGTGCGTCCGGACGGCGGCGTAGCCGTTGAGCATCGGCACGCCCGCGCGAACGGCATGGTACTGGTAGACCGAGCTCCAGGAGGAATCGCCCGGCCAGATCGGCAGGACGAGAGCGCGCGGCGCGAGGCCGCGCGCCGCCGCGTCCTCCGCGACGGACTTCCACGCCGGGTTCGCGTCGCCCGGCTCCAGGCAGATTCCCGCGCGCATGCCGCGGTGGGACGAGAAATAGGAAAGGACGACCGTCGCGACGGCCACGGCCGTCGCGACGGTCGTCGAATGACTCCGGCCGCGGCCGCGCCGCGGCCGGAGCGACCACGCGACCGCGAAGAACGCCGCGTAGAGCGCCGGCAGCAGGCAGAAAACCTTGAGCGGCTGGCGCACCATGCGGAACGGCGGGACGAGTTTGCGGACCGCGCGCAGCGGCAGCGCGTCCATCGGGCCGTGCGTCCCGAGCGCGAGGAGGAAGACGAAGAGGATCGCAAAGGCCAGGAGAAGCCCGGGGATGGCCGTTTTGTCGCTTCGGCCGCGGTGCGGCCGGAGCGACAAAACGACCGCGATTCCCGCCAGGACCAGCAACGCCGCGAGCGCCGGACCCATGTAGAACTGGTCGGGGTTGTGGCTGAAGTAGGACGGATCGAAGAACGCGCGCCAGTCGGGCGAGTTGACCTCGATTTCGCGCAGCGTGCGGCCGGCGGCGGCGTCCGTCCCCTCGTAGCCCGCCTTCGCGAAAACGCCGAGCAAACCGGCGAGCGCGACGCCGACCGCGACCGGAACGAGCGGCGGGACGAGCCGGAGCGAACGCTTCAGGCCGCGTTCGGAACGCAGAAGCGCGAGGACGCCCCAGAGCGGCAGCGCGAGCGCGGCGAAGAGGAAACAGTGCAGGTCGGCGGCGTAGAGGCAGAAGAGGAGCGCGCCGGCGAGGACGCCGCCGCGGACCGAACGGTCGCGGACCGCCATGTCGGCGCCGAGCGCGACGCCGGGGACGAGCCCCATGCCGAAGCCGGTCGGCGAACCGCCGGCGAGGACGACCCACCGGTAGGGAACGCAGTTCGCGAGCGCCGCAATCGCGAACGCCGCGCCGCGGCCCGCGCCGAAACGGCGGGCGAGCAAGTAGCAGAAGAGCAGCCCGAGGAAGACCGACAGCAGCTGCGCGAGGTTCCAGCAGAGCGCGTCCGGAAAGACGAACCGCAGCAGCGCGTAGGGCAGCGCGAAGGGGAAGTAGAACGGGTCGACGCGGCGCGGCGCGGGCGCGGCGGGGTCGACGGCGAATTCGTACGGGTTCGAGAACGCGCGGATGCGGCCGCGGACCATCTCGTGCACGAGGTCGAAGTGGTACTGCAGCTGCAGGTGGTCGCCCTGCACGAGCGTCCGCGGCGGGGCGTCCGGCGCGGCGTGCGCCGCATAGGCGACGCCGTCCGCGACGTGCGCCGGCAGCGGCCACAGGAACGCGCCGGACAGCAGCGCCGCCAGCGCCGCCAGCGCAAGCGCGGTCCGAAGTCGGCTGCGGCGTTCGGCGTCCATGACGGCGGGGCTATTCCTCGTCGCTACCGCCGGAGACGGAAAGCTCGTCCACGAGGTTCGTGGCGACGAGGCCGGTGCGAGCCTCGAGGGACTCGCGGAGGGCGGCGGGCGCGCCGTCGCCGTCGAGGATCGTCGGCGTCACGAACACGAGGATGCTCGTGCGGTTCTCGACCTCCGTGTCCCAGCGGAAGAGCCAGCCCAGCAGCGGGATCGAGCCGAGCAGCGGGACGCGGCGCTCGACGGTCGTCGTGTCGGCGCGCGTGAGGCCGGAGATGACGATCGTCTCGCCGTCGCGCGCGGTCTGCACGGTCTTGACGGTCCGCTTGGCGATCGTGGGCGCGTAGTCGCCGCCGTTCCCGCCGGAGGTGACGGCCTCGATCGAGGGCTGCAGCTCCATCTGCACCTCGCCGCCCGGGACGACGTGCGGCGTGATCGCGAGCTTCACGCCCACGTCGTAGCGGACGATCGTCTGCACGACGTCCTTGTCGCTTCCGGTTCCGGTCACGGTCGACTCGGTCATCGGGATGTTGTTCACGATCGTGACTTCGGCGGTCGTGTGGTTCTGCGCGGAGACGGACGGCGTCGCGAGGATCTTCACGTCGCTGTTCTGGCGCAGCGCGTCCACGTTGACGATTCCGAGCGTCTGGCCGGCCTTGTTCACGACGGCGGCGGCGAGGCCTTCGGGATAGATCTGGGAGCCGACGGTCGAGGCGAGCGAGCCCCCGCCCTGCTCGGCGTTCGGGTGCGAGCCGCCGCCCCACGTCGAACCGTGGTGCGTGCCCGCGAAGTTGAACTGCACGCCGAGCGTGTCCTCGGCGCCCTCCTGCACCTCGACGATCAGGACCTCGATGTGGACCTGCTTCGGTTTCACGTCGAGCTGCTCGACGAGCGCCTGCACCGCGCGGAAGTCCTCCGGCGAGGCGTTCACGAGGATCGCGTTCTGCGCGTCGATCGCCTGCACCGAAATGCGGCGGGCGAGCGTCGGGTCCGCGTTGCCGGCGGCGAACTTCTCCAGAAGGGTCGTCATGTTCTGCGCGAAGTCGGACGCCTTGAGGAACTTCGGGACGATCACGTTGAACGCGGAACGGCCGGTCGGCGCCGCGACGTCGAGCTTGGCGACGAGCTCCCGGATCGTCTGGATCTGGCGCTGCGAACCGGTCACGAGGAGCTGGTTCGCGTGGCCCGAGGCGACGATCACCGGCGCCCGCGCGAGCGGGTCGGCCGGCGCGCCCGGCGCGGCGGGAAGGCGCGAGCGCAGCTGGGAGGCGCGGCTCGCGCTTTCGGAGAACGCCGTCGAGAGCTGGCGTGCGAGCTGCCCGGCGTCCGCGTGCTTGAGGTCGATCACTTCGCAGGCGCTCGCCATGCCGGGCTTGTCGAGCTGCGCGATGAGCGCCTCGACGCGGCGCAGGCGCTCGGCGGTGTCGGAGATCACGAGGTGGTTCGTCTCCTCCAGGACCGAGACCGCGTCCTTCTGCCCGAGTTGCGCCTCGAGCGTCTTGCGCATCTCCTCGGCCGGGATGTGGTCGAGGCGGAAGATGCGCGTCACGAGCCCGTGGTCGGGCAACGCCGCGTCCGCCGGGACGATCTCGCCCATGCGCGCGGCGCGGTCGGGCAGCGCGACGACGCGCTCCAGGTCGCCCTCGCGCTGCAGCGTGAAGCCGTTGCTTTCGAGGATCGCGGCGAAGACGCGGACTGCCTCCTCGCGCGAGACGGGCGGCGACACGACCGTGATCGCGCCCTCGACGCCCTCGGGGACGACGTATCGCCGGCCCGTGAACGAGCCGACGACCTTCGTGAAGGCGCGCACGTCGACGCGGTCGAAGTTGAACGACAGGACGCCGCCGCGGGCGGCGGGCGCGGCGTCCTCGCCCGCGAACGCGGAGGCGGACGCGAAAACGGCGGCGGACAAAAGGAAGGCGCGGAATCTCGTCATGGAATCGGAAGAACGGGAGTTCGGAGGGATGACAACGCCGCCGATTCTAACAAAACCGGGCGGCCGCTTCAAGGCGTGCGCGGGTTGCATTCGCGCGCGGGTTGCGCTAGAATGCGCGCGCACACGAACGAAAGGCCGCCGCCATGATCCGAACCGTTCTCCCCGCCCTTCTCGCCGCGCTCTGCGCGGGGTGTCTGGCCATCAAGACCGAGCACGAGGTCAAGCCCATCAAAATCTCGATGGACGTGAACCTCAAGGTCGACAAGGCGCTCGACAACGCCATCGAATCGGAGCAGAAGAAACCGCCGGCCCACTTCGAAGAGCTCAAGGCGATGGTCCAGTCCGGCAAGATCGGCCTCGGCCGCAACGGGTCGTTCGCGCCGCGGCTCGAACTGACGCAGGAAGAGTCCGACATCCTGGAGGAGTCCACGGCCGCCTGGACGACGCGCCTCTCCGAAATCGCCAAGGAGACGGGTTCGACGCTGTCCGAAGTCCGCAAGAGCCACGCGGAGAAGGCGTTCGCGCGCCTCAAGCCGGGCACCTGGTACCAGGACGAGTCCGGCGCCTGGGTCCAGAAACAGTAGGCCTCCCGCATGGGGCGCTACCTGCTGCACCGCCTTCTGCAGATGATCCCGACGCTGCTCGGGGTCACCCTTCTCACCTTCGTCCTGTTCGACGTCCTGGGCGATTCGCCCGCCGTGCTCGCGCTCGGCCGCCACGCCACGCCCGAGGCGATCGCCGACTACGAACACCTCCACGGCCTCGACCGTCCGCTCGCCGTCCAGTACGCCAACTACCTGCTCGACCTGGCGCGCGGCGACCTCGGGTTCTCGACCGAATACCGGGAGCCCGTCGCGAAGGTCCTCGCGGACGGCGTTGGCGTATCCCTGTCCCTCACGGTGCCGATCCTGCTCGTCGGGACGGCCGTCGCGCTCCTGGTCGGCCTGCTCGCCGCCGCCCGCGCGGGCGGCCGGCTCGACCGCGCGCTGCTGGGCGCCACGACGGCGCTCATGAGCGTGAACTACGTGATCTGGGTCGCCGCCGGGCAGTATTTCCTCGCCTACCGCTGGGGACTCTTCCCGCTCTGGGGATTCGAGAACTGGACCTACCTGCTGCTGCCGATCCTCGTCGGCGTCGTGAGCGGGCTCGGGAGCGACGTGCGCTTCTACCGGACGGTGATCCTCGAGGAGGCGCGCCGGCCGCACGTCCGCACCGCGATCGCCAAGGGCTGCTCCCCGGCGCGCGTGCTCGTGCGCCACGTGCTGCGCAACGCGCTCGTCCCGGTCGTCACCAACGTGAGCCTCGCCGTGCCGTTCCTCTTCACGGGCAGCATCCTCCTGGAAAGCTTCTACGGCATCCCCGGCCTCGGCGGCATCGGCCTCTCGGCCGTTAACGCCTCGGACTACGCGACCGTCCGCGCGGTCGTCCTGATCGGCGCGCTGCTCTACCAGCTCGCAAACCTCGGCGCCGACCTCCTCAACGCCTGGCTCGATCCCCAGGCGAGATTGGTCTGATGGTCGAATGGTCTGATGGCCTAATGGTCAGATAGTCGCAAGACCCACTTTCAACTTTCAACCTTCAACTTTCAACCCATCCAACCCGCGAATTCCAACCGCAACAAGAAAGACAACCCATGGAAACCACACCCGCAAAACGCGCCTCCTGGTCCGGACAGATGTCCTTCATCCTCGCGGCCGCCGCCTCGGCGATCGGCCTCGGGAACCTCTGGCGCTTCCCCTACCTCGCGGCCCAGTACGGCGGCGGCACGTTCATCCTCGTGTACCTCGTCCTCGTCGTGACGCTCGGCTTCACGCTGATGACGACCGAGATCGCGATCGGCCGCATGACGCAGCAGAGCCAGCTGACGGCCTACTCCAAGCTCCACAAGGGCTGGGGGATCATCGGCCTGCTCGCCACGATCATCCCGCTCGTCATCGTGCCCTACTACTGCGTGATCGGCGGATGGGTCCTCAAATACTTCTGGACCTACCTGCGGATCGTCTGCGGCAACGCCTCCGCGGCGGAAGCCCTCTCCGATTCGGGCGCCTTCTTCGGCGGTTTCATCACGGCGCCGTTCGCGCCGTTCGGCTTCGGCCTGCTGTTCATCCTCGCGTGCGCGCTGGTCATCGTCCTCGGCGTGAAGGGCGGCATCGAGCGCTCCAACAAGGTCATGATGCCGCTGCTGTTCCTCATGGCGGCCGGCATCGCGGTCTACGTCTGTTGCCTGCCAGGCTCCGGCGAGGGCCTCAAGTACTACCTCGTCCCGAACATGGACGCCCTGCGCGCCGACGTCGTCGACAAGGCGACCGGCGAGGCCGTCCGCGTCTTCTCCTGGGCCCAGCTCGGCAAGACGGTCCTCGGCGCGATGGGCCAGATGTTCTACTCGCTCTCGCTCGCGATGGGCATCATGATCACCTACGGCTCCTACATGCGCAAGGAGGACTCGATCGAGAAGTGCGTCCGCCGCATCGAGATCTTCGACACGCTCATCGCGGTCGTCGCCGGCCTCATGATCATCCCCGTGGTCTACATGTTCGCCGTGAAAACCGGCACGCCGGTCAAGGAGGCGATGAACGCCGGCCCGGGCCTCATGTTCGTGACGCTCCCGAAGGTGTTCGCCGGCTTCGGCGCGGCCGGCCCGTGGGTCGGCGTCGTGTTCTTCCTCCTCGTGATCTTCGCGGCGCTCACCTCGGCCATTTCGCTCTACGAGGCGTGCGTGGCGTCGGTCTGCGACCTCCTGGGCATGAAGCGCCGCAACGCGACGTTCTTCATGTTCTTCGTCATCGCGTTCCTCGCGGTCTTCTCCGCGATCGGCTACGGCCCCTGGGCCAACGTGACGATGTCCGCGGGCTTCAAGAACATGGGCTTCACGGGCGCGTGGACGGAAGGCAAGCTCTTCCTTCTGCAGTTCCTCGACTTCTTCGATTTCATCACCAACTCGTTCCTGATGCCGGTCGTGGCGGCGCTCACGTGCGTCTTCATCGGCTGGGTCGTCAAGACGAAGGCGATCGAGGACGAGGTCCTGCACGGCGAACAGAGGTTCGCCGCCGCGGGCTTCTACCGCGTCATGGTCAAGTTCATCGCGCCGGCGCTCATCGTGGCGGTCCTCGTCTCCGAGGTCTGCCGCGCGTTCGGCATCGGCGGCTGGAAGATCTAGCCGGCCCTCCCCTCCCCCGCGGCCGCGGGCGCCCCGGCGCCCGCGGCCGCGAGCTTTCCGCCGCGACGGCACGCCCCCTTGTCTTCCGCGTGCGGTTCTGGCAGAATGCCGTGGCAAAGGCCGACGACATGACATGAAACGCGGGACGGAACAAGCGGCGCGCCACCGGTCGCGCGAGCGGACGATCCTCTACTTCCAGGGATCGCGGTGCGAGGCCGACCGTCTGAACATCGCCGGCCTGACCGCCTCGGCGCGCGCGCACGGCTGGTCGGTCCAGATCCTGGCGATGCCGGCTGACGCCGCGGCCATGCGTTCGCTGCTCGGGCTCTGGAGGCCCGATGGCGTCGTAGGCGGCAGGGGCTTCGCCGACATGCGGGCCTTCGCGTCGATCCCCCTGGTCGTCATCGGGTCGCCGGGGGGCCGGCGGACCGGATACGCCCGCTACGTGGCGAACGACCCGGTTCCGACGGCCTCCCTCGCCGTCGAGGAGCTGCGCCGCCTCCGCTACCCGGACTACGCCTTCGCCGGGGCCTGCACCGACGAGCCGTGGTGCGCCGAGCGCGAAGGGGCGTTCCGCGAAGCCCTGGCCCGCTACGGGCTCGACTGCCGGTCGTTCTTCGCGGATACGCGGCAGACCGAGGACTCCCCGGCGCGGCACCGGGCCCTGCGCGCCTGGCTCGCGACCCTGCCGAAGCCGTGCGCCCTCCTGGCGGCGAACGACACCGTCGGTCGCTCCGTCCTCGCGGCAGCGAAGGCGCTCGGCATCCGCGTCCCGGACGAACTGGCGGTCTGCGGCGTGGACAACGACACGGAGACCTGCCTGCACACGTCGCCGACGCTCACGAGCGTCGAGCCCGACTTCTACGGCGGCGGATTCCTCGCCGGGGAGCTCATCGTCCGCCTGGCCGGGAAACGCGCGGACGTCCCGCGGGTCGCGACGTTCGGCGCCCTGCGCGTCCGGCGGCGCGAATCGACCTCGCCGGCGGTCGTCCGCGACTCCCTCGCGCGCAAGGCGCTCGCCTGCATCGCCGAGCGGGCCGCGTCCGGTCTCACGGCCGCCGAGGTGGCCGGCCTCTTCAAATGCTCCCGCCGGAGCGCCGAGATGCGCTTCCGCCGGGCGACGGGCGCCTCGATCCTGGAGGCGATCCTCGCCGAGCGCGTCGAGACGGCCAAGGCGCTCCTGCGCCGCCCCGACCTCAAGCTCGAGGCCGTCGCCGCCCTCTCCGGCTGGAAGACCTACTCCGTCTTCCGCCGCCACTTCACGGCCGCCTGCGGCCTCCCGCCGAGCGACTGGCGCGCCTCCTGCGAGAACGCCACTCCATGAAACCACAAGGAAGAGAATTGTCGCCGCCGTCGCTGACCTACGGCGGGGAGCGCGTCAGCGCCGACGCGTGGCGCGTCGACGTCATCTCGGAAGAGGAGACTGCCGAAGGTCGCCGGACGGTGCGGGCGTTCGCCGCGCCCGACGGGCTGCTGAAGGTCCGCACGACTGTGCTGGAATACCGGGACTTCCCCGCCGTCCGCTGCACGCCGGAGCTCGTTGGCTGCGGCGACCGGGACTCCGCCGTGGTCGAGGCGTTCCGTTCGCTCGACCTGGCGTGCCCGATGCCGCGCGCCGAGGCGCGGCTCCGCGCCGTGACCGGCAGCAAGTGCGGCCCCTGCGACTTCTCCGCGCGCGAGTTCGTCCTCGCGGACGTCTCCGGCCAGGACCGGCTCGAGCTGGCCTGCGACGAGGGGCGCTCCGCGTGCAACTGGATGCCGTACTTCGGCCTCGACCTGGCGCCGGACGAGGGGATCGAGTTCGCGATCGGCTGGAGCGGTGCGTGGCGGATGTCGTGCGCGGTCGAGCCCGCCCGCGACGGCGCCCCCGCGGCGGTCCGCTGCTCCTTCGGGATGCGCGACCTGGCGCTCCGCGTCCGCCCGGGCGAGGTCCTGCGCCAGCCCTCGGTGCTGCTCCTGCGCCGCTCGGGCGCGGACGCCGCGGCGTTCCAGACCGCGATCCACGACTTCATGGTCGCGCACAACAGCCCGCGCGACCGCCGCGGCGAGCTGCTCCGGCCGATCCTGCCCGTGACCGTGAGCGGCGGCAACCGCAGCCCGGAGACGATGCGGCGCGTCATCGACTACGCGGTCCGCGCCGGGCTGCCGTGCGACGCCCTCTGGGTCGACGCCGGATGGTATGGCCCGAGGCACGTGCCCCGGAGCGACTCCAACTGCGGCGAGTGCTGGAAGAAGTACGTCGGCGACTGGCGCGTCAACACCGGCGTCCACCCCGACGGTTCGCTGAGGGGCGTGTCCGACGCGGCGCACGCCGCGGGCCTGCGCTTCCTGCTGTGGCTCGAGCCGGAGCGCCTGGCGGGCGGCGCGCCCGTCCTCCGGGACCACCCCGAGTACGCGCACCGCGCGCCCGGCGCGCCGGAGATCTACAACCTGCTCGACCTCGGGAACCCGGACGCGTGGCGCTGGATCTTCGAAACGCTGTGCCGCACCATCGGGGAGAACGGCGTCGACGTCTACCGCCAGGACTACAACATGGACCCGGCGCCCGTGTGGGCGGCGCTCGACGGGCCGGAGCGCCGGGGCGTGAGCGAGATCCGCCACGTCGCCGGGCTGTACCGGCTGTGGGACGCGCTGCGCGAGCGCTTCCCGGACCTGCTGATCGACAA
>JAFPUX010000297.1 GCA_017413145.1 Kiritimatiellia bacterium
CGATGTCCAGGATGCCCACGGCCCCAGAGACTGCGGCCACGCGGAGTTCGAGGAGAACGCGCAGTTCCTCGCCGTCCGTTCCGGCTCGCTTACCCTCCGCATCGACCGCCACCCCTGGCGCATGGTCTTCTTGCGCGGCGACCAGGAGCTCTGCGCAAGCGAGCGCGGCGACCTCGCCTACCTCCGCACGGACTGGACGGACCACGCCTACGCGCGCGACGACGGCTCCGACGCCTTCTTCCGCGAGCGCCTCTCGGTCGCGCCGGGCGAATGCTTCTACGGCCTCGGCGAGCGCTTCGGCGCGCTCGCGCGCAACGGCCAGTCGGTCGATCTCTGGAACGAGGACGGCGGCACCTGCTCCGACGCGGCCTACAAGAACGTCCCGCTGCTCCTCTCCTCGCGCGGCTGGGGCGTCTTCGCGGCCGACACGGGGCCCATCTCGTGGGAGGTGTGCTCCGAGCGCGTCGACCGCGTCCAGTTCTCCGTCCCGGGCGAGCGGCTCGACTACGTCGTCTTCGACGGCCCCGCGCCGCGCGACGTCCTGCGCCGCTACACGGCGCTTCTCGGCCGCCCCGCGCTGCCGCCGCCGTGGACCTTCGGCCTGTGGCTCTCCACGTCGTTCCTCACGGAATACGACGAGAAAACGGTCCTCTCGTTCGTGGACGGCATGCGCGAGCGCGGCATCCCGCTCTCGGTCTTCCACTTCGACTGCTGCTGGATGCGGTGCATGCACTGGACGGACTTCCTCTGGGATCCCGCCACGGTCCCCGACCCGCGCGGGATGCTGCGCAAGCTGCACGAGCGCGGGCTCAAGGTCTGCGTGTGGATCAACCCCTACGTCGGGCAGGCCTCCGCGCTCTTCGACGAGGGCCTGGAGAAGGGCTACTTCCTGCACCGGAAGAACGGCGACGTCTGGCAGTGGGACCTCTGGCAGCCGGGCCTCGCGATCGTCGACTTCACGAACCCCGACGCGAAGAAGTGGTACCAGGACAAGCTCGCCGCGCTGCTCGACCAGGGCGTCGACTGCGTGAAGACCGACTTCGGCGAGCGCATCCCGCTCGACGCCGCGTGGGCCGACGGCTCCGACCCGGCGAAGATGCACAACTACTACACGCAGCTCTACAACGGCGCCGTCTTCGAGCTGCTCGAGCGCAAGCGCGGACGCGGCGAGGCGACGGTCTTCGCGCGCTCCGCCACCGCGGGCGGCCAGCGCTTCCCCGTGCACTGGGGCGGCGACTGTTTCGCGACCTACGAGGGGATGGAGCAGTCGATCCGCGGCGGCCTCTCGCTCGGGCTCGCGGGGTTCGGCTTCTGGAGCCACGACATCTCCGGCTTCGAACGGACCGCCACGCCCGACCTCTACAAGCGCTGGTCCGCCTTCGGCCTGCTCTCGTCGCACTCGCGCCTGCACGGCAGCACCAGCTACCGCGTGCCGTGGAACTTCGACGAGGAATCGGTCGACGTCCTCCGCGCCTTCACGCGGCTCAAGATGCGGCTCGTTCCGTATCTCTGGCGCGCGGCGCTCCAGGCGCACGCGGAGGGGATTCCGGTCCTGCGCGCGATGGTGCTCGACCACGCGGACGACCCCGCCTGCCGGCACGCGGAGCGGCAGTACATGCTCGGCGACGACCTCCTCGTCGCGCCGGTGTTCGATCCCGACGGACACGCGGAGTTCTATGTTCCTCACGCAGAGTACGCGGAGGACGCGGAGTGTGAATCTCACGCGGAGTTCGCGGAGGACGCGGAGTGTGGATCTCACGCGGAGTTCGCGGAGGACGCGGAGGTTGTTGAAGGGGCGCGCGCGGAGCGCGCGCCGAACTTGCGAACTTGCGAACTTGCGAACGCCGGCGAAGCCGGCTTCGAACCCGGCGCCGCGCGTCGCGCGGCGCCGTGGACCGACTGGTTTACCGGCGAGCGCTTCGAGCCCGGCCGCTGGTACCGCCGTGCGGTTCCCTACGACCGCATCCCGCTCCTCGTGCGGCCGGGCGCGGTCGTTCCCGTCGGCGCGTGCGACGACGGCCCCGAATACGACTGGGCAGCGGGCGCGACCTTCCGCGTCTTCGAACCCCGCCACGGCTCGCGCGGCGAAATCTTCGGCCGCGACGGGGTCCTCCTCGCCGCGCTCGACGTCGCGGAAATCCCCGGCGGCTTCGAATTCCGCTTCTCCGGGAAGGAACCGGACGGTGGCCTCCGCATCGCCCTCGCGAACCTCGAGCCCGCGGCGGTCGAAGGCGCGACGCTCTCGCGCGACGGATTCTTCGCGGTCCTCTCGGACTGCGCCCCGGTCGTGCGCGTCCGGTTCTAGTCCGCCGCGAGGCGGCGCATGAACGCCGCGAAAGCGGGGACCGCGACCTCGGGCTCCTCGATCTCCGGGTGCCAGCGCTTCTCCCACTCGAGCGTGAACCATCCGTCGTAGCCGACGGCGGCGAGCGCGTCCCGGACCGCGCGGAGCGGCACGTCGCCTTCGCCGGGCAGGCAGAGCCGGCGCTTGCCGTCGGGCAGCGGGCGCGAATCCTTCCAGTGCGTGTTGCGGATGTACGGCGAAAGGTTGCGCGCGGACGTCTCCGGCGCTTCGCCCTTCGTGGCCCACGGATGGTGCACGTCCCAGAGCAGCGCGATGCCGTCGGGCCGGCCCGCCGCGTCGAACGCGGCGCGCAGCTTCGACGAGTCCATCCAGGAATCGTGCGTCTCGACGGCGAACTCGATCCCCGCGTCCTTCGCGATCGCCGCCGCCGCGACGAGCGTCTCGGCCGCGTTCGCGACGGGGTCCGCGATACCGTCCGCGCCGCCGCCGAAGATGCGCACCTGGCGGCAGCCGAACGGCGCGCAGAGGTCCGCGTAGCGGCGCATCGCGTCGAGCTCCTTCTTCCGCGCGGCGGCGTCCGGCGCCGTCATCTTCGCGCCGCTGCCGAGGCACGAGACGGCGAGCCCCGCGTCGCGGACGCGCGCGGCGAGCTCCCGCAGCGCGCCGCCGCGGAAGGCCGGGCTGTCGGGGAGCTCGACATCCCCGAGGTAGCCGCGGAAGTCGATGGCGTCGTAGCGGTTCGCGACGGCGGCTCCGACGATCGTCCCGATGTCCCACGCGGGGCAGGCCAGGGTCGTGAAGGAGAGCTTGTTCTTCATGCCGCGCCAGTCTACCAGAACCCGTCCGGAAAATCCATTTCGCCCGGTTGAAGGGCCGGGGGGACGTCTGCTAGAATCTCCTCCCATGAAACGAGTCCTCCTTTCGAAGGGCTGGACGGTCCGCCGGCCCGGCGGACCGTCCGAACCGGTCGACCTGCCGCACGACGGATCGGTCTCGCTTCCGCGCGACCCCGCCGCGCCCGGCGGCGCGGACACGGGCTGGTTCGTCTCGACCGACCTCTGCTACTCTCGCGTCCTGCGCGTTCCCGCGGAGGCGTCGCACGCAGTCCTCGACCTCGACGGCGCCTACATGTGCGCATCGGTTACGCTCGACGGCAATCGCCTTTCGATGCACCCGCACGGCTACGCGCCGTGGCTCGTCGACCTTTCGGCGCACGTCCATCCGGGCGGCGCGGACGAGCTCCGCGTCGACACCTCCGGCCTCCAGCCCTCCACGCGCTGGTATTCCGGCTCCGGCCTCTACCGCGACGTCTTCCTCTGGCTCGGCGGCGCCGTCCGCATCGAGCCGCGCGCCACCTTCGTGACGACGCCGCAGGTCTCCGCCGAGCGCGCGACCGTCCGCGTCGAAACGCGCGTCTCGTTCGATTCGCCCGCCGCCGCGACCCTCCGCGCGACTCTCTTCGACCCCGCCGGCGCGGAAGTCCTGCGGCGCGACGACCCCGTCGCGCCCGCTCCCGGCGAAACGACCGTATCCGCGTCCCTCTCCTTCGAGGTCCCGCGCCCGGATCTCTGGGACATCGGCCACGGCGCGCTCTACTCGCTGCGGCTCGAGGTCGTCGGCGCGGACGGCGCGGTCCTCGACGAGGAGACGACGCGCTTCGGCATCCGCTCGCTTTCGTTCGACCCCGAGCGCGGCTTCCGCATCAACGGTCGCCCCGAGAAGCTCCGCGGCGGCTGCATCCACCACGACCACGGCGTCCTCGGCGCGGCGGCGTTCCCCGCGGCCGAGCGCCGCCGTGCGCGCCTGCTGCAGGCGGCCGGCTTCGACGCGATCCGCGTCGCGCACAACCCGCCCTCGCTCGCGCTCCTCGAGGCGTGCGACGAGCTCGGCGTCCTCCTGCTCGACGAGGCGTTCGACATGTGGACGAACCCCAAGCGCGCTTGCGACTACCACCTCTGGTTCGCCGACTGGTGGGCGCGCGACGTCGAGGCGATGGTCCTGCGCGACCGCAACCACCCGTGCGTCGTCTCGTATTCGATCGGAAACGAGATCTCCGAGCGTTCCGGCCACTCGGACGGCGCCGCGTGGGCCGCGCGCCTCGCCGCCGAATGCCGCCGCCACGACCCCACGCGCGCCGTGACCTCCGCCTTCTGCGAGCTCTGGGACCTGCCGCAACCGGAAAGAGCCACGCCGGACGACGTGAAGGACGCCGCCTTCCCGCACTGGAAGCTCGGCGCGCCCGAGCGCGCGAAGACGCTCTTCGCGCCGCTCACCGAGCGCGCCGCCGAGGCGCTCGACGTCGTCGGCTACAACTACATGTTCGCCCGCTACGCCGACGACCGCGCGCGCTTTCCGCGCCGCGTCGTCTGGGGCACCGAAACGTTCGCGCGCGACTTCTTCGACTCGTGGAAGGCGACGCTCGAGAACCCGAACGTCTGCGGCGACTTCGTCTGGACCGCGTTCGACTACCTCGGCGAAGCCGGCATTGGCCGCGGCGCGTGGCATCCTGAAAACGAGCATCTC
>JAFPUX010000040.1 GCA_017413145.1 Kiritimatiellia bacterium
AACGCGCCCGGCCACGAATTACGCGACGCGCAACGTCCATTTCTACGTGGACGGCATCCAGCGCGGCGTGGGGAGCGTCCTGCAGAACGCCGTTGCCGCGACCAACCACGCGCCCGTGGTGGTCGGGAACGCCTCGCCGTCGCGCACGGCGGCGAACCTTTTGGCGGGCAATATCGACGACGTGCTGGTGGTTCCGGGCTGGGCGCCGGACGCCGTGGGCAACGGCAACGCAAGCGAGGCCATCCAATGTTTCATGAATTCGGCGGACGACATTTTCCCGCCGTCCATCACGGCTCCGCCGGACGTCGAGGCGGAGGCGGGGGAGTGCCTTTCACCCGTCGCGGTGTCGCTGGGGAGCGCGTCGGCGTGGGACGATTGCGGCGTCATGCTGGTGACGAACGATGCGCCGGCGGTGTTCGATGTGGGGTTGACGGAGGTGACGTGGAGCGTGGTCGATGTGGGGGGGAATGCGGCGTCCAACACGCAGTGGGTGACGGTCTTGCCGAGTTCGTCGCGGGACTGCGACGGGGACGGTTGGAGCGACATGGAGGAATGGGAGGCGGGGACGGACCCGTCGGACGCGGCGTCGGCGCCGACGCTGGCGAAAGGAGTGCTGCTCCAGGCGGTGCGCTACAACGCGGCGGAGAGCAACCAATACGTGCAGTTGCACAATTCGGGGCGTTTCGCGGTGCGGCTGGACGGGTTCGCGCTGGAGGTGGCGGGGACGGCGTACGAGGCCAAGGCTGTGTTCCCGGCGGACACGGTGCTGGCGCCGGGGCATTACCTGCTGGTGGGGGGGGCGGGCGTGGAGGGGCGGGATGTCACGGCATCGCTGGGGTTGCCGATGTCCTACGCGGGAGTTCCGACGGCGGGGGTGCGGCTGGTCGGGCCTTCGGGGACGACGAACGGGCCGGTGGATGTCCTGATGTATGGCGCGCATGAGCCCTTCAACGAGCAGGGGCTGCCGACGGAGGGCTGGGAGTCGACGGCGACGGACTTGTGGGCGGGGCCGGGCTGGCAGCTGGTGCGGCGGGCTCTGGGGAGCGACGCGGATTCGCGCAACGACTGGACGTTTTCCGCCGTTCCGAACGCCCCGTTCCATTCGTCGGACGTGCTGGACACCGACGACGACGGAATCCCGGACGAGGCGGAGTACGCGGCGGGCTGGGATGCGTGCTCGGCGGACTCGGACGGCGACGGCCTGGAGGACGACTTCGAACTGGCGCACGGTCTGGATCCGGCCAAGCCGGACTCGGACGGCGACGGCGTGCCGGACGGGGCGGAGATCGACCCCGCGACGGGGAGGCCCTTCGCGGAAACGCAGCTGGGCGACGGCCTGACGGTGACGGTGGTGCCGCCGTTCGAAGGCTGGGCGATGGGGGACAGCATCGGGGCGGACGGGACGGTGGCGTTCGTGGTGACGGCGCCGGGCGGCCTGGGCGTGGAGGGGAAGATCAACGAAGGCGGGCCGGTGCGGGAGGCGTTCTCGGTGGAAGTGGACGGCCTGACGCCCCAGACGACGTTGCGGCTGACGGAGACGGAGGTGAACGTCTGCAACGGGCACCTGACCATCGCCCCGGCGGCGGAGGGCGAAGAACGGACGTATGTGGTCCGGGTGAGCGACGCGAGCAACGGCGCGGTGACGAATCCGCCCTACGAGGGGCCGGACATCTCGGCGCGGTTCTGGGCGGTTTCGCCCTACACGGTGACGAACGGGGCGGCGACGAACGAGGTACTGTTCTCGCTGCTAGCGGTGGACGGGGCGCGGTCGGTGCTGCCTGGCGAGTCGGCGACCTACGCGGTGGCACCGGAGCCGCCGGAAGGGGTGGAAATCGCGTGGGGGCTGGAGGACACGGTGTCCGCGCGCGACGACGAGCCGGTGCG
>JAFPUX010000298.1 GCA_017413145.1 Kiritimatiellia bacterium
CGGCGGCGGCGGACTCCTCCGCGCCACGGAGGCGCCGGCGGCGGACGCCGGCGCGCTCGCGCCGGGCGACGGCGTGACGCTGCTGCTCTTCGACGGCGAGCAGGTCGACCTCGTTGTCGAGGAGGCGTCCGCCACGACGTTCTCCGGCTCGCGCGCGTTCCTCGCGCGGACGAAAGGTTCGGAATTCCTCGACGCGGTGATCCTCGCCGACGCCGACGGCCGACTCCACGCGAGAATCCAGGGGTTCGACGAAGGGCGCGTGCTGCGCGTCTTCCCGCGCGACGGCGCCACCGCGGTCGAAGAATCCGAACCGACTCCGGTCGTGGAGGACGGAGAGCGGCCCGTCGCGGAACCGGAAGCGGCGCCCGCTCCGACTCCGGAGGCGAACGATGGCGGCGACGCGCCGCTCGCCGCCGCGCCGCCGCAGACCGACCACGTCGTCGACGTCTTCGTCGGCTTCGACCGGGGCGCGAAGGCGTGGGCGCAGAAGAACGGCGGCACGACGAACTTCGCCGAGACCGCCGTCCAGAACATGAACCTCGCGCTCGCCAACTCGAATCTCGAAGACTACTTCCGCTACCGCCTCGTCGGAATCGGTTTTGTCGACGAACGCGACACGGACGTCGAGACGGCCCTCAACCACGCGACACACGGAAACGACGGATGGTCCGTCGTCCGCCCGGCGGCCGAGGCCTGCGGCGCGGACGTCGTCACGGTCCTCATCGACACGGGAATCGACTCCGGAGTGACGGGCATCGCCTGGGGACTCCGCGAAACGACGGCGCGGGCCGCCGCGCACTTCGACGCGATCAACGCCTGCGCGATCCGCGCGGTGGCGAAGGGCGAGACGATGACGCACGAGGTCGGCCACAACCTCGGCTGCGGCCACGCGAACACGAAGGGACAGTCGGCGCCCGGACCGCAGAGTTTCCCGTATTCGAGCGGCTACCACTTCACCGGAACCGACGGGAAGCGCTACCACACGATCATGGGCTACAATTCGGTCGGCGGCGAGCAGTACGAGCTCGCGAACGTCTTCTCCTCGCCCGAACTGACGTTCGCCGGCAAACCCGCCGGCACCGTCGCCTCCAACGACAACCGGCGCGTCCTGACGCAGACCTGGGAGTGGGCGGTCGGCTGGCGCGACGCGGTCGTGCCGATTTCCTACGACGTCTTCTTCACGCCGGGATCCGGGACGTCGATCGACGGGTCGCTCGACGTGACGCTCGCGCCCGGCAAGTCCGGCCTCCCGATCCGCTACACGCTCGACGGCTCCGCGCCGACGCTTTCCAGCGCGCTCTATTCGGGTCCGATCCGGTTGACGGGCACCACGACAATCCGCGCCGCGACCGTCCTGAATGGCGTCCTCGGCCCCGTCTGCACCGCGCGCTACCACGTCCCGGGCCTCGCCGAGGCGGTCGACACGCCGGACGTCGTCTGGTCCACGTCTTCGTCGTATCCCTGGACCTTCCAGACCGAAACGACGTGGGACGGCGCCGACGCGGCTAAGAGCGGCAGCTGCCAGTCGTGGTATTCGACCGACAAGGGGCTCTACGCGACCGTGACGGGACCCGCCGCGATGACCTTCCGCTGGTGCGCGACCATGCACAACACGGAGGCCTACATGCAGAACGGCGACCCGATGGACGAACTCGTCGTTTTCGTGGACGGGGAAAGGGTCTGGTCGGACTCCGGTTGCGGCCATCCCTCGGAGTGGAAGCGCTCGCAGGCGGAAATCCCCGAGGGGACGCACGAAGTGTCGTTCCGGTTCCAGCGCATCAAGAGCAACGACACCCCCGCCAATGTCGGCGGCTGGGAATACGCCGTCTGGCTCGACACCGTGAGCTTCGCGGAGATTTCTCGCCCGCCGGTCCTTTCGCCCGCCACGACAGACGCCGAAGCGACGGCGACGACGTTCGTCGGGGCGCAGACCGTCTCGATCTCCGCGTCGGGCGGCGCCGACACGCTGGTCTTCTACACGACCGACGGCTCGGATCCCGCCGAAAACGGCGTCCTCTACGGAGGCCCGTTCGAAATCACCGACTCGACCGGCGTCCGCGCCATCGCCGTCGAACCCGGCCTCGACCCGAGCGTCGAGACCTCCGGGATGTATCTCGAGCGGCACCGCCCGATCCTCCCCGGCGAATGGACCGCGGACGTCGACGGCCTCCTCGCCGACGCCGCCGCCGATTCCTCGGCGCGCCTGATCCTCGGGCTCTACTCCTGCGCCGGCACCCAGCCGCAATGCGAACCGTTCCGCGCCGTCGCCGAAGACCCGGCCTTCACTTCCTGGTGCGCCGCCAACGGCGTCTACCTGCTCGTGTCCGACACGACGATCCATCCGGACGGCGCCGCCGCGCGGACCCTTCTGTTCGACTGGATGAAGCGGCTCCATCCCAACTCGACCCCGATCTACGGCCCGATGCTCGTCGCCGCGCACCCCGACGGCACGCTCTACGCCGCGGACGCCGCGGACACGTTCGCGCTCTTCGCCGGCGGGACCTTCGGAACGGAGACCTACGACGGCTCCGTCGCGTCGCTCGTCGCCTGCCTCGCCTCCATCATCGGCGAGGCGTCGCTCTCGCCGCCGACCGCGACGCCGGACGCCGAACTCGTCGACGGCTTCCCCGTCTCCGTCCGGCTCTCCAACCCGAACGCCTCCGGCACGATCCGCTACACGATCGACGGCTCCGCGCCGACGCGGTCCTCGACCGTCTACAACGGTTCCGCCATCCAGATCCAAAACGGGCAGATTCTCTCCGCCACCGTGTTCCCCGCGAACGCCTCCGATCTCACGTCCGCGATCCTCCGCAAGAAATACTGCAACGTCGCCGGCTTCTTCGGCGTTCCGGAGGACGCGTTCGACTGGAACCGCGCCGCGGGCGACTACCCCTGGCGCGTCTTCCCGGTCGCCACGGTGCCGACGCTCCGCTCCGGCAACAACGGCTCCAGCGAATACGGCCCCATCTACCAGTCGGTCCTGCGCGCCGTCGCCCGTTCCGCCGGAACGCTCTCCTTCTCGTTCGGCGACATGAACTACGTCTACAATACCTCGGTCTTCACGGCGCCGGACGGCACGCAGACGTCCGTCAGAAGTCCCAACATGAATGCGATCGAATGGACGTCCCTTTCGGTCGACGTGCAGCCCGGGGACGTCCTGCTCTGGACGCGCGACGTCGAAAACTCCTACTGCGAATTCGAGGAATACGATTTGAGCTCCGGCACCGTCTACTGCGGTGCCTTCCTCCGGAATCTCGTCTGGACGCCCGCCGGCGGCGCGCCGGAACTCGGGACGGTCTCCGTCGCCGCGACGGCGACCGGCGCGACGGTGTCCGTCCCGGTCTCCGCGCTCGGCGAGGGCAGCTCGTCCGCGACGGTGACGGTCGCCGTGGACGGCGTCGAGCGGACGCAGACGCTCGACGCCCCCGGCACGGCGACGTTCGTCTTCTCCGGCCTCGAGCCCGGCACGCCCTACACGGCCGCCGTCACCGCCGTGAACTCCAACGGAGGGACCGCGACGGCCTCGGAGGCGTTCTCGACCGAAGCGCTGCCGTTCGTCGGCTGGTTCGACGTGAAATGGGCGTCGGACGGCTACGGGACCGGAACGGCGTGGTGGAACGCGGCGGCCGAGCGGACGTCCGGCGGCACGTGGACCGTTCCCGCGGGCGACGCCTCCTCGCGCAGCGGCTCCGCCCTCGAGCTCGCTCTCCCGGAAGGCGGCGACCTGCGCTTCACGGCCGTTTCGCCGAGCGCCGGCGGTGGATACGTCACGGTCGACGGCACGGTCTCCCCCGTCCCGACCCGGGCACTGCCCGACCTGCCCGCCGGCGCTTTCGCGGCGCTCAGCTTCGCGCGCGGCGGCTACAAGGCGTGGAACGGGGCGCAGTGGGTCTCGCTCTCGGGCGCGGCGCCCGCCGCCTCCGACACGCCGTGGACCGCGACGTTCGACTTCTCCTCGTCGCCGCCGCGCGTGCGCTACGCCGTCGGCGGCAAGACGCTCTCCGCGTCCGGCTCCGCCTGGATCCCCCTCGCGTCCGCGCCGGACTATGTCCGCGGCGTCGGCTACGCCGGCGGCGGCGCGGTCGGGAACTTCAAGGCGAGCTACGCGGGCGGCGGCTTCGTGGCGCCCGTGCTCTGCACCGCCGCGGACGGCCACGTCCCGCTCTCCTTCGGCAAGGACGCGTCGAACGCCCCCACCTTCGAGGTCACGATCCGGAACGCCGTCAAGGACGCGTGGTACACCGTGTACGCCGCCGACACGGTGGACGGCACCTACAAGGCCGTCACGTCCGAGAAGGCGACGGCCGACGGCCTCAAGACGCTCTCGATTCCGGCGCCGTCCTCCAAGCCGGCGCGCTTCGTCCGCATCGGCGTCTCCGACGCGCAGATTCCGGCGAACACCGCTCTCTAGCCGCATTCGTCATCCAGCATTCATCGGCGCCATGGACGTTCCCGAAATCACGCTTTCCGGTTCCCCGTTCGACAAGGGCTTCGCGCACGGCTCGCTCTGCCGCGCGCAGGTGCTGCGCAGCCTCGACACCTACCGGACCAAGTTCGCCCGCAAGGGCCGGAACCCGTTCTCCTGGGACGACGCCCGCGCCGCCGCGCGGAGCTTCGCGCCGGCGCTCGCGGGCGAATTCGCCCCGTACGCCGGGGAAATGCGCGGCATCGCGGCCGGCGCGGGCGTTTCCTTCGAAGACGTCCTCGCGCTCAACCTCCGCAGCGAAATCCTCTACTCCGGCCTCGCGCCGGACGCGCCGGCGCCGGCCGGCGAATGCACCGCGTTCGCGGCCGTCCCGCCCGCGACGGCCGGCGGCGCCGTCCTCGCCGGACAGACGTGGGACTACGCGCGCGCCCAGCGGGAGGCGACCGTCCTCGCGCGTTTCCCCGCCGAGCGCGGCCGCCCGGCGTTCTGGACGCCGCTCGAAGCGGGCATGGTCGGCGGCAAGGGCGTGAGCGCCGCCGGCTTCTGCCTCACGCTCAACGCGCTCTCTTCGCCCCGGACCGGAAGCGGCGTTCCGTTGCACGTCCGCATGCGCCGCATCCTCGAGGCGCCGACGGCGGACGAGGCGTTCCGCCGCGCCGCCGCGCTTCCCGTCGCCGCCCCCGCGTGCCTGACCGTCACGGCCCGGGACGGCCGCTGCACCGCGTTCGAGCTCGATCCGGACGGCGTGGAGGAGCTGCATCCCGAGGACGGCGTTCTCGTCCACACGAACCACTTCGTTTCGCCGCGCTACCGGTCCCCCGACCCGCCCGGCTGGAGCACCGGAGCGCGCTACGACCGCCTCCGCGCGCTGCTGCGCGGACGCCCGGGACTGTCCATGGCCGACGCGGAGCGCTTCCTGGCCGACCACGAAAACGGGACGCGCTCGATCTGCGTCCACCCCGCGCCGGACACCCCGCCCGGGAACCTCCCGCAGGCCGGCTCGACGAACTACGCGTTCGTCGCGGACCTCGCGGCGGGACGCGTCCGCTTCGTCCCGGGCAACCCGTGCGAAGGCGCCTGGCGCGACGTCGTCCCCTGAAGCCCGCGCCGGAAACGTCCGTCCCGGGAACAATGCGCTTGCGCGCGCGGGGGAAAAATCGTAGAATGGCGCGCACCAACCCCGTTCCACAACCAACAACAACAGGGACAAAAACATGACCACCCAGTTCAACCGTTTCGCGTGCGCCGCGCTCGTCGCCGCGCTCGCCGGCGCCGCCGCGGCCGACGAGGCCGCCCCCGCCGAAACCCC
>JAFPUX010000299.1 GCA_017413145.1 Kiritimatiellia bacterium
GCTCGCGATGCAGTGGCTCGCCGCGCGCGGCGTGTCCGTACGCGCCCGCGTCGCCGAACTCGGCGGCGTCTCGGACCCGACCCCCGCCGACCCGCTCGCGCTTTTCCCGGACGTTTCGGACAAGCCGATCCCCGCGCTTTCCGACGAAGCCGCCGCCGCGATGCTCGCTGCGATCGAGGCCGCCCGTGCGGACGGCGACAGCGTCGGCGGCGTCGTGGAAGTCCGCGCCGCCGGCCTCCCCGCCGGCCTCGGCGCGCCGTTCTTCGACCGCATCGAGACGCGCCTCGGCGCGATGCTGCTCTCCCTCCCCGCCGTGCGCGGGATCGAGTTCGGCGACGGCTTCGCGTGCGCCCGCCGCCGCGGCTCGGAGAACAATGACGTCCCGACGCCCTCCCCCGACGGCGACCCCGCGCGCATCGGCCGCGCCACGAACCGCGCCGGCGGCGCCGAAGGCGGCATCACGACGGGCCTGCCCGTCGTCGCGCGCCTCGCGTTCAAGCCGACGCCGTCCATCCCGCGCGAGCAGACCACGGTCGACCTCGAAACGAACGAAGCCGTCCCGCTGCGCGTCTCCGGCCGCCACGACCCGTGCGTCGTCCCCCGCGCCGTCCCGCTCGTCGAAAGCGCCGTCGCGTTCGCACTGCTCGACTTGTGGCTTTCATCCTCCGCCCACCGCTTCCCCGCGCCATGATCCCTCCCGGCTTCCTCGACGGCGTCCGCACCGCGGTCTTCGACCTGGACGACACCCTCTACGCCTTCGAGCGCAACAACGGGCCCGCCCTTCGCGCGCTGGCCGCCGAAGCCGCGCCCGTCCTCGGCCTGTCCGAGGACGCCTTCCTCGACGAGGTCGCCGCGTCGCTCCGCGCGCAAATCGCGCGGGTCGGCCGCGCCAGCCCCTGCTTCCACAGCCGCTGCATCCGCTTCGCGAACCTGCTCGAGCCGCGCGGGCTGCCGTTGCGCCACGCGCTCGCGTTCACGGAGCGCTACTGGAAGGAGCTCTTCGCGCGCATCGAACCGGCGCCCGGCGCCGCGGACCTGCTCCGTGCGCTGCGCGGTCGTGGCGTCCGCGTCGGCGTCGGCACCGACATGACCGCGATCGAGCAGTTCCGGAAGCTGGAGGCGGTTGGCCTGCTGGACCTCGTCGACTTCGTCGCCACGAGCGAGGAGGCCGGCGCCGAGAAGCCAGACCCCGCCCTCTTCGCGCTCGTCGCGGAGAAGGCCCGTTGCTCCCCGGCGGACGTCCTGTTCGTCGGCGACAACCTCCGCAAGGACGTGCTCGGCGCGGCCGCCGCGGGCATGCGCGGCCTGTGGCTGCAGCCCGATCCGGCGAAGCGCTCGGAGAGGCCGGACGTCCCGTCCGTCGCGTCGCTCCCCGAGCTCCTCGCGGCGCTCTAGCGGCGGCGCCGGGCTTGCCTTGCGGGGTCGTCCGTGCGATAATCCCGCCCCCATGAACACCGAAGCCCCCGCCTGCAAGCCCAACGGCCGCGCGCTGCTGCCGTTCCTCGTCTTCGTCGTCTTCTACCTCGGCCTTTCGCTTCAGGCCGGCGACTTCTACCGCGTGCCGATGCCGATCGCGTTCGTCGTCGCCTCGGCGGCGGCGCTCCTCCTCGGGCGCCCGCGCTCCTTCGAGAAGAAGGTCGACGTCTACGCCGCCTCGATGGGCGAGCCGAACATCATGATCATGTGCATGGTGTTCATCCTCGCCGGTTCGTTCGCGACGATCGCGAAGGGCTCCGGCGCCGTGGACGCCGCCGTCGCGATCGCGCAGGCGGTCGTCCCCGCGCGCTTCATGCTCGCGGGCATGTTCCTCGTCTCCTCGCTCGTTTCGCTCGCCATCGGAACGAGCTGCGGAACGATCGCGGCGCTCGTCCCGATCGCCGCGGGGCTCGTCGGCCCGCTCGGGATCGACCCGGCGTTCATGGTCGGCGCGGTCGTCGGCGGCGCGATGTTCGGCGACAACCTTTCGCTCATCTCCGACACGACGATCGCCGCGACGCGCACGCAGGGCATCGAGATGCGCGCCAAGTTCCTCGCGAACCTCCGCATCGCGCTGCCGGCCGCCCTCGCGGCGCTGGTCCTCTACGCCGCGCTCGGCCGCGGCACGGCGGAGCTCGCCGGGCCGCCCGTCGGCTGGAAGGAGTGCGTGCTCGTGACGCCCTACGCGCTCGTCCTCGCGCTCGCCCTCCTCGGCATGAACGTGATGGCGCTCCTGTTCGGCGGCACGCTCTTCTCCGCGATCCTCGGAATCGCCTTCAAGAAGGTGGACTTCTGGGGCGCGCTCGACCTCGTGGGCAAGGGCACGCTCGGCATGAGCGAAACGCTCATCGTGGCGCTCCTCGCGGGCGGCCTGCTCGGCATGATCCGCCACAACGGCGGCATCGACTGGCTCATGGAGAAGATCGGCGCCCTCGTCCGCGGCGCGCGCGGGTGCGAGTTCGGCGTGCTGCTGCTCGTCTTCGCGGTGAACCTCTTCACGGCCAACAACACCGTCGCGATCATCGTCGCGGGCCCCGTCGCCAAGTCGCTCGCGGACCGCTTCGGCGCGAAGCCCGAGCGCGTCGCGAGCGTGCTCGACACCGGCTCGTGCATCCTGCAGGGCGTCATCCCCTACGGCGCGCAGCTGCTGATGGCGGTTGCGCTCGCGGCCGGCGCGGGCGTCACGGTCGGCGCGTTCCCGCTCATCGGGCATCTCTACTACCAGGGGCTTCTGCTCGTCGCCGTTCTCGTCGCGATCGCGCTGCCCCGCCGCAAGGCGGCCTAGCCGGCCTCGGCCGGCGCCCGCGCGACCGCGTCCGGCGGCCCGCTTGCGGGCCGCC
>JAFPUX010000041.1 GCA_017413145.1 Kiritimatiellia bacterium
CCGCCCGCCGTCCACCGCGACGTCAAGCCCGGCAACGTCCTCTTCGAGCCCGACGGCCGCGCGGTCCTCGCCGACTTCGGCATCGCCTCGCGCCTTCACGGCGCGGAGGACGCCGACGGCTCCGTCGACACCTTCGGCGCCGGCGCGCGCGAGGGGTTCGTCGGCACCGCCGACTACGCCGCGCCCGAACAGCGCCGCGGCGCCCCGCCCGCGCCGGCGATGGACTGGTATTCGCTCGGCGCGGTGCTTTTCGAGGCGCTCACGGGCGAACGGCCGCGCGGCCCGGAACTGCCCTCCGAATACGACCCGCGCCGCATCTCGCGCCGCTGGGACCCGCTCCTCAAGGGCATGCTCGCCGCGCGCCCCGAACGCCGCCTCGCGGACGGCCCCGCGATCGTCGCCGCCCTCCGCGCCCTGCAGTTCTCGCGCCGCGACCGCGCCCTGCAATGGGGCGTCGCCGTCCTCCACGCCTTCGCCGCCCTCGCGTTCCTCCTCGGCATGATCCTCTGGATCGTCTCGAAGAAGCTCCTGTCCTGACCCGGACTCGCGGGAGCCATGGCGTTTTTCTTCTTGACTTCAATTCCGATACATGGGAGAATTGCCGCGTTTCGGAAATGAATTACCAAACTTTCAGAACCCGCTTCGCGCCGTTCGCGTGCGTCTCGACCGACCAGGTCGAGGCGGCGTTCCCGGGGTTCAACCGCGACAACTACGCGGAATGGGTCCGCCACGGCTACCTGCTGCGGCTCCGGCGCGGCTGGTACGCGTTCGCCGAAGCGGCGGACGTCCCCGGCGTCGGCGACTACTTCGCGGGCCGCATCTACTCGCCGAGCTACCTCTCGCTCGAATACGTGATGGCGCGGTGCGGGCTCGTCCCGGAATCGGTCGTGCAGATTACCAGCGCGACATCGCTCAAGACCGCCTCGTTCCGCAACGCCTTCGGCGAGTTCGTCTATCGCTCCGTGAAGCCCGGGCTGATGTTCGGCTACGACGCCGAGACCGTCGGAAACGGCCTGCCCGTCCTCGTCGCGAGCCCCGCCAAGGCCCTCTGCGACTTCCTCTACCTCAACCCGCAGTATTCCTCCCGCGAGGAACTGGAAGGGCTCCGCCTCGACGAAGACGTCCTCGCCGGTCTCTTTGCCGACGGTTCTCTCGAACGTACCGCCGCGTGCTTCCGTTCGCGCGCCCTTTCCGCCCGAATCGCCCTTCTGAAGGAGCTCGTCTCGCCATGATCCCCCTCGAATCCATCCGCGGATTCTTTCCGCCCGAACTCCGCGCGCCGGCCTTTTCGCGCCACGTCCTCAAGGAATACGTCGAGTGCCTGGCGCTCGACTGGATCGCGCGAAGCCCGTGGGCGCGCCGCCTGACGTTCATCGGCGGCACGTGCCTGCGCCTGGCGATGGACGTCGACCGCTTCTCGGAAGACCTGGACTTCGACTGCAAGGGGATGGACGCGGACTCGTTCCGCGCGTTCACGGACGCCCTTGTCGCGCACCTCGCGAACAACGGCCTTCCCGCCGCCACCCGGGACCGCGAAAGCCCGCGCCTCTCCGCGTTCCGCCGGAGCATCGTCTTTCCGGGGCTCCTGCGCGACCTCGGGCTCTCGGCATTCCGCGAGGAGCGCTTCCTGATGAAGATCGAGGTGCAGGACCAGGGCGTGCCCTACGAGCGGCGCAACGCCACGATCCGCCGGTGCGGCTTCTTCTTCCCGGTTCCCGTCCCGCCGGAGACCGTCCTCTGCGCGATGAAGCTCTCCGCGCTCCTCTCCCGCGGCAAGGGGCGCGACTTCTACGACGCGATGTTCCTGCTCCAGCGCACGCCGCCCGACTACGCCTTCCTCTCGCGCCGCCACCCGGACATCCGCGACGCCGCCTCGCTCAAGGCCGCGCTCGCCTCCAAGGCGAACTCGACCGACCTCGCGCTCAAGCGACGCGACGTCGAGCACCTGCTCTTCCACCGCGAAAACGCCGCGCGCATCGAGCGCTTCCGCGACTTCGTTGCGACGCTCTCTTGACGCCCCACGCGCCGCTCCGGTAGCATCCTCCCCGTGAACCGCTCCGCACCCGTCGATTCCCCCTGGCCGCTCGAAGACGGCGAACGCGTCCTCTGGGAGGGCGCGCCGGACGCCACGCCGACGAAGGACGCCCGCGCCCTCGTCCGCCGGGGCGTCGTCTGGGCCGTGATTGCCGCCGCGCTTTTCGCCGCCCTGCTCGTCTGGCGGCTCGGCTTCGGCGACGAAATCGTCCTGCATCCCGCCGACCCTTCGCTCGGTGACGTCGTCTTCAGCGCCGAGCCCGTCGACGGCGCGCTCGCTCTCTTCGTCGTTCTCGTTCCGCTCCATCTTCTTCTGTTCTTCTTCCCTTTCTTTGAACGGCGCCGTCTCCGGAACGCACGCTTCGCCCTGACCGACCGCCGTCTCCTCCGGCGGATCGGCGCGAAGCCGCCGAACGCGATTCCCCTGTCCGACATCGACACCGCGGGCCGCGACGCGCCCGACGACCTCGGGCGCGTCCGCCTCCGCGTCTTCCGCCGGTCCCGTCCTCTCCGGTCCTTCATCCCCGCCGAACACCATCCGTGGATCGGTCCCTTCCCACCCGCCGTCGCGGACGCCTTCGACGCGGCGCTCCGCTCCGCGCTCGGCCTCCCGCCGACAACCGACGCGCCGGAACGCACGCCCGGGCACTGCGGCTTTCCGTCCTGGATGGACGAACGCGAGCGCAAGCGGATCGCCGCTTCCCTCGCCCCCGGCGAGCGTCTTCTCTGGTGCGGCCGGCCCGCGGGCACGATCCCGGCGTTGATCTGGATTCTCTGGGCGGGATTGCTCGGATTCCTTCTCTGCGGTTTTGCTTGCATCATCCGGCTCGAAGACGTTCCTTCGGTCGTTTCGCGCTTCCTGGAAACCGAAAGGCTTCTGTTCGTCCGCTTCGGCGGAGTGGGCGGATGGATGGCGGGAATCGTCCTCGGGCTGTTCGCGGTCTTCCACGCGGTTGTTCCGTTGGGACTGTTCATCCTTGCCGAAGAACCATGGCGATTCCGGAGGGGTGCGCGATGCACGCGCTACCTCGTGAGCGACCGCCGGACGTGGCACATGCTGTCTTCCCCATCGCCCAACGCCGGCCGCACGGCCATGTTGCCGCTATTGGACGGAGGCGGCCTTCCGTGGAAGCCCGTCGTCCGCCGCGCCGGCTCCGGCCGGTCCGACGTCTTCTTCCGTCCCCTCCCCGGGAAGACGTTCGACCCGGAGCGCGTCTCCAAATGGAACGCGACGGGCTTCCTCGACCTCCCCGACGCCGACGTCCCCGCCGCCCTCGCCGCGCTGGAGGAGCTCCGCAACTCCGCCGCGCGGTGAACGCGGGAAACATCAGGGCACGCGCGTTGCGTCAATAAAATACGTTACCCAAATCCGCGACCTTGATTTCTAGGTTGCGCCATTTTTGGCGTTACCGAAAAGGGATGCTTCTTGGCGGGGGCGGGAGGGCGCGCTTGCGAG
>JAFPUX010000300.1 GCA_017413145.1 Kiritimatiellia bacterium
AGCTACCAGCTCATGCGCGACCTGCTCGGGATGTCCGCGGACGAGATGCACGAGGTCTTCGCCGCGTGGAACAGGACCGAGCTCGATTCGTATCTCATCGAGATCACGCGCGACATCCTCGCGCACAAGGACGCCGACGGCTCGCCGCTCGTCGAGAAGATCCTCGACACGGCCGGACAGAAGGGCACCGGCAAGTGGACCGGCATCGCCGCGCTCGACGAGGGCGTGCCGCTCACGCTCATCGGCGAGGCGGTCTTCGCGCGCTGCCTCTCCGCGATGAAGGCGGACCGCGTCGCCGCCGCGAAGGAATACGGGCGCAAGATCCCCGCGTTCGAGGGCGACAAGAAGGCCTTCGTCGAAGCGATCCGCCAGGCGCTCTTCGCGAGCAAGATCGTCTCCTACGCGCAGGGCTACACGCTCATGCGCACCGCCGCGAAGACCTACGGCTGGAACCTCAACTACGGCGGCATCGCGCTGATGTGGCGCGGCGGGTGCATCATCCGCAGCGTCTTCCTCGGCAAGATCAAGGAGGCCTACGACAAGGACCCGGCGCTCCCGAACCTGCTTCTCGACCCCTACTTCAAGAAGACGGTCGAGGGGCTCGTCCCGGCGTGGCGCAAGGTCGTGGCGCAGGCGGCGCTCGCGGGCGTCCCCGCACCGGCGATGTCCTCGGCGCTGGCCTACTTCGACGGCTACACCTCCGAGCGTCTCCCCGCGAACCTCCTGCAGGCGCAGCGCGACTACTTCGGCGCGCACACCTACGAGCGGCTCGACGCCCCGCGCGGCCAGTTCTTCCACACGGACTGGACGGGACTCGGCGGGAAGACCTCGGCGAGCACGTACAATGCCTGACATCCGGCTGATCGCGCTGGATCTGGACGGCACGCTTCTCGATTCGGAGAAGCGGCTGTCGGAGCGCAATCGCGCCGCGCTCGAGAAGGCGGCGGCGAAGGGGGTGTACATCGTGCCGACGACCGGCCGGTTCTTCGGCATGATGCCGGAGGCGATCCGCGCGCTGCCGTTCGTGCGCTACGCGATCACGGTGAACGGCGCGCAGGTCTACGACCGCGAGACCGACTCCGCGCTCGCGCGCGCCGAAATCCCGGTCGCGACCGCGATCGCGGCGATGGAGGTCCTCGACGGCTTCGACTGCATCTACGACTGCTACCAGGAGAACTGGGGCTGGATGACCGACGCGATGCAGCGCAAGGCCGCGGACTACGCGCCCGACGCGCACTACCTCAAGATGATCCGCGAGTTCCGGCGGCCCGTGCCCGAGCTCAAGGCGCACCTCGCCGCGAAGGGCGCGGACGTGCAGAAGGTCATGTGCTTCGCGCGCACGCCGGCGCTCCTGCCGGCCATCCGCGACGCGCTCGCCGCGCGCTTCCCGGAACTCGTACTCACGCGCTCCACGCCGAACAACGTCGAGATCAACCACGCGCTCGCCCACAAGGGCGAGGCGCTGCGCCGGCTCTGCGAAGCCCTTGGCTTCGGCATCGAGAACGCGATGAGCTTCGGCGACGGCCTCAACGACCTCACGATGGTGCGCGACGCCGGCTTCGGCGTCGCGATGGCCAACTCCGCGCCCGAGGTCCTCGCCGTCGCGAAATACAAGACGCTCTCCAACGACGAGGACGGCGTCGCCGCCGCGATCGAGCGCTTCGTGCTCGCTTGACGCGGCGTGGCGGGGTCTGGCCCCCGCCACGCCCGTTGTGCTAGACTTCGAGCCATGCAAGACATCCATCTTACGGCCGCCTCTGAGGAGGGGCTTTCCAAGGACGAAATCCGCGGCGCGCTCGAGCAGGCGCTCGAAGGGCGCGCGCTCAAGCGCGTGCTGATCATCCCGCCGGATTTCACGCGCTTCCACTCGAACGCCGGGTTCATCACCGAGGCGCTCTACGGGATGCTGACCGCCCGCGGCGCCGAGGTGGACGTGATGCCCGCGCTTGGTACGCACGTGCCGGTCACGGAGGCGCAATGGAAGGCGATGTTCGGAAGCGTGCCGTTCGACCGAATGATCGTCCACAAGTGGCACACGGATGTCGTGAAGCTCGGCGACATCCCCGCGGAGGTCGTTTCGGAGATTTCCGAAGGCCTCTGGAAGAAGCCGCTCGCGGTCGAGCTCAACCGCCGGCTCGTGGACGGCGGATACGATTTAATCGTGTCGCCCGGGCAGGTCGTCCCGCACGAGGTGATCGGCATGGCGAACCACGCGAAGAACCTGTTCGTCGGCGTGGGCGGCAGCGAGATGATCAACGGCAGCCACATGATCGGCGCCGTGTGCGGCATGGAGAAGGCGATGGGGCGCGACCATTCGCCCGTGCGCCGGCTCTTCGACTGGGCGATGGAGAAATACGTCTACGGGAAGATTCCCGTGCTCTTCGCGCTCACGGTCACGACCGCGCCCGGCGGGAAGATCCGCACGCACGGGCTCTTCATCGGCGAAGGGCGCGAGTGCCTCACCGCCGCGGTGAAGCTCGCGCAGGAGAAGAACGTGGACTACGTCGAGAAACCGCTCAAGAAGTGCGTGGTCTACCTCGACCCGTCCGAGTTCACGAGCACGTGGGTCGGCAACAAGGCGATCTACCGCACGCGGATGGCGATGGCCGACGGCGGCGAGCTGGTGGTCCTCGCGCCGGGCGTCGAGCGCTTTGGCGAGGACCCGGCGCAGCAGACGCTCATCCGCAAGTACGGCTACAAGGGGCGGTTGCACACGCTGGAGCTCTTCGAAAAGCCCGAGTGCGCCGATTTGCGCGAGAACATGGGCGTCGCGGCGCACCTCATCCACGGGTCGTCGGACGGCCGCTTCTCGATCACCTACGCGGTGAAGAAGATCGCGCGGAGCGAGATCGAGGCGGTCGGTTTCCGCGCGGCGGACTACGACGAAACCGCGGCGAAATACGACCCCGCCGCGCTGAAATACGGCTGGAACGACGTCGGCGGCGAGGAAGTCTACTTCATCCCGAACCCGGCGCTCGGGCTCTGGATCGACCGCGCGCGCCTCGCGTAGGGCGCGCGGCGCGGCAAAAGCGCGCGTGACACGCGGGGGGGATTCTGGTATCCTTGGCCCCCGATGAAACGCATTACCGACTACAGCTGGGAGGAATACGACGCCCTCCCCGTCGCGGACAAGGTCGAGTGCCTGGCCCGCCCGGACGGCATGCCCTTCCACACGCTGTTCGCGCAGCAGTTCGACCGCGCGCGCCTCGACCGCCTCTGCGACGCCGCCACGAAGATCCGCTCGATCGCGAAGAGCCGCGCCGGCATGGAGTTCCTCCAGGGGCTCCTCTTCCACAAGCGCGCGATGATCTACTTCACGCAGCCCTCGAGCCGCACGTTCCTCTCGTTCCTCTCCGCCTGCCAGATCCTCGGCCTGCGCACGGGCGAGGTGCGCGACGCGTCGGTCTCCTCCGAGTTCAAGGGCGAGAGCCGCGAGGACTCGATCCGGACGTTCAGCTCGTACTTCGACCTCATCGTCATGCGGACGCAGGAGAAGGGCCTCGCCGAGCGGATGGCGTGGGCGCTCTCGCGCAGCAAGCGCCCGGTGCCGATCATCAACGCCGGCTCCGGCAAGGACCAGCACCCGACGCAGGCGCTGCTCGACATCTACACGCTGCAGCGCTCGTTCGAGCGGCGCGGCGGCCTGCGCGGGCGGACCGTGGTCTACGTCGGCGACCTCGCGCGCGGGCGGACCGTCCGCTCGCTCTCGAACCTGCTCACGAACTGGGAGGGCGTGCGGCACGTCTTCGTCGCGCCGCCGCAGCTGCGCATCGGCGACGACATCCTCGCCATGCTCCGCGAGCGCGGGCAGGCGGCCGAGGTCTCCGACGACCTCGCCGCGTGGCTCCCCGAGGCGGACGCCGTCTACATGACTCGCATCCAGGACGAATGGGACGAGACGAAGGGCGAGAGCGCCCGCATCGACACGTCCCGCTTCAAGATCGGCCTGCGCGAGATGTCGCTCATGAAGCCCGGCGCGATCCTCATGCACCCGCTGCCGCGGCGCGACGAGATCGCGCCCGAGGTGGACGCCGACCCGCGCGCGATGTACTGGCGCCAGGTCCGCAACGGCATGTGGATCCGCACCGCCCTCATCGCCTCCACCTTCGACTGCCTCTCCCGCATCGACCACTACTTCCGCGACAACCTGTAGGGAGCCCCCATGCACGCCGCCCTCCAAGCCTTCTTCAACTCCGACCTGTTCAACCAGGTCGTCGTCGTCCTGCTCGTCGTCATGTCGATCCTCGCCTGGGCGATGATGCGCGGCAAGCGCCGGCAGCTCAAGGCCGCGATCCGCAAGGACGCCTCCCTCGACCGCCGCTACCGCGGCTCGGCGCACCCGGCGTGCCTCTTCGTGCAGGCGCAGGGCAAGTTCCAGCCGGACGCCCTCGCGGCGAACATCTACGCGGCCGCGATGAAGGAGCTGCTCAACTTCCTGCACCGCTACGGCGTCTCGGACGACGCGGTCCTCGCCTGGCAGCCCGGCATGGCCGGCCCGGCTCTGCCGGAGAGCGAGATGGCGACCGTCCGCGCCGCGGCCGAAAGCGCGCTGGCGGACAAGACGCTCGAGCTCGAGTCGCGCATGGCGTTCCTCTCGGCCTGCACCTCGGCCGCCACGTCGCTGGGCCTGCTCGGCACCGTGTGGGGCATCATGCGGGCGTTCATGGACATGGTCGGCGGCGGCTCGGCGATCGTCATCACCGCGGTCGCGCCGGGCATCGCCGGCGCGCTGCTCACCACCGTCGTCGGCCTGGTCGTCGCCATCCCGTCGCAGGTCGGCTACAACCTGCTCTTCGCGGGCGTCCACCGCAAGACGGTCGAGCTGGAGAACTTCACGGACCGGCTCCTCGCGGACATCGTCCGCATCCACGGCGCGTCCGTGTCCGGCGCGGCGCGCGCGCCGGCGTTCGCGGCGCCCGTCGCCTACGCGCCGGTGGCGTCCGTCGCCTACGCG
>JAFPUX010000301.1 GCA_017413145.1 Kiritimatiellia bacterium
CAAGCTGCTGCGCGGCGAAGGGGACGTCCCCGCGCCCGCGGAGCTCGCGGCGCTGCAGTTGTTGCGGCCGCGCCTGCGCGTGGACACGGACCTGTTCCGCCTCGCCGCGGTCGCGCGGCGCGGGCCGGTCCGCGTGCGCGTCGAATGCGTGTGGGACCGCGCCGCGCGCCGCATCCTGCGCTGGGTCGAATAGCCTTGCAATCGGGGCGGAATTGCGGTAAGGTTTCCGTCAGGAAAAGGAAAGGTCCTCCCCCATGCTCAACCTCCGCTTCATCGGCGCCGCACGAACCACCACCGGCTCGCTCCACTCGGTCGAATACGACGGACACCGCGTCCTCGTCGACTGCGGCCTGCTGCAAGGGCACCGCAAGGAGTCGTTCGAGGCGAACCGGGCGATGCCGTTCCCCGCGGACTCGGTCGACGCGATCGTGCTCTCGCACGCGCACATCGACCACAGCGGGCGGCTGCCGGCGTTCGTCAAGGCCGGCTACCGCGGGCCGATCTACGCCACGCCCGCCACGCGCGACCTGTGCGAGGTGATGCTGCGCGACAGCGCGTTCCTGCAGGCCAAGGACGTGGAGTACGTGAACAAGACGCGCCGCAAGCAGGGCAAGAAGCCGTTCGAGCTGCTCTACGACGAAAAGGACGTGGCCGACACGATGGCGCTCTTCCGGACGCTGCCCTACGGCGAGACGCGGGAGATCGTCCCCGGCCTGCGCGCCACGCTGCGCGACGCGGGGCACATCCTCGGGTCGGCGTCCGTGACGTTCGACTACTCGAAGTGGGGCAAGGCGCGGCGGCTGCTCTTCACGGGAGACCTCGGGCAGACGCACACGCCGTTCCTGCGCGACCCGGAGCCGGTCGAGGGCGTCGACGCGCTCGTGACCGAATGCACCTACGGCGACCGCGAGCACCCGCCCGCCGCGAACGTCGAGGGGCGCCTCAAGGACTACCTGCGCTTCATCGTGCAGCACCGCAGCAAGCTCATCGTCCCGGCGTTCTCCGTCGGGCGCACGCAGCAGCTGCTCTACATTCTCAACAAGATGTACGAAGCGGGGAAGCTGCCGCCGATCCCGATCTACGTGGACAGTCCCCTCTCCAAGACCGCGACCGAGATCCACCGCCGCCACGCCGACTGCTTCAACGACGCGACGCGCGCGATGCTCGCCAAAGGAGACGACCCGTTCGACTTCCACGGACTCCGGTTCCTGACGACGGTCGAGGAATCGATGGCGCTCAACACGAAGGAAGGGCCGATGGTGGTCATCTCCGCCTCCGGCATGTGCGAGGGCGGCCGCATCCTGCACCACCTCAAGAACGGCATCGAGAACCCGCTCAACATCGTGCTCATCACCGGCTTCCAGGCGGAGAGCACGCTCGGCCGCAAGCTCGTGGACGGCGTTTCGCCCGTGAAGATCTACGGCGAGGAGAAGACGCCGAAGGCGACGATCTACACGATCAACGGCCTCTCGGCGCACGCGGACCGGACGGGCCTGACGGCGTTCGCGAAGGCGCTCGGGCCGACCGTGCGGCGCGCGTTCTGCGTGCACGGCGAACTGGCCTACTGCGAGGCGCACCGCGACAACCTGCTCGGCATCGGCATCCGCCGCGTCGACATCCCCGAGAAGGGGCAGCTCTTCCAGGACGTCTAGCCGCCGGTCCGCCGCGACTTGAGCAGCGCGATCTCCGCGGCCCAGCCCGAGAGGTCGTCCTGCGGCGTCTCGAGGTAGAACGGCAAGTCGCGCAGGAGCGGGTGGTTCACGACGCGGACGAGCGCCTCGAGCCCGATGCAGCCCTCGCCGATGCGCGCGTGGCGGTCCTTGCGCGACCCGAGCGGGTTCTTGCTGTCGTTGAGGTGGATCGCGCGCAGGCGGTCGAGTCCGACCGCGCGGTCGAACTCGCGCAGCACGCCGTCGAGGTCGCCCGCGACGTCGTAGCCCGCGTCCCAGACGTGGCAGGTGTCGAGGCAGACGCCCATGCGCGCGCCGAGCGCCGCGCGGTCGAGGATTTCGCGCAGCTCTTCGAAGCGCCCGCCGACCTCGCTGCCCTTGCCGGACATCGTCTCCAGCAGGACCGTCGTCGTCTGCTCCGGACGCAACACCGCGTCGAGCGTTTCGACGATGAGCGCGACGCCCGCCCCGACGCCCTGCCCGACGTGCGAGCCGGGGTGGAAGTTGTAGAGGTTGCCGGGGACGTGCTCCATGCGCGCCAGGTCGTCCGCGAACACCTCGCGCGCGAAGCGGCGGGTGTCCGCCTTGTCGGAGCACGGGTTGAGCGTGTAGGGCGCGTGGGCGAGGATCGGGCCGAACGCGCGCTCGCGCGCCGTCGCGAGGAAGTCCGCGACGTCCGCCGGATCAATCGGCTTGGCGGCGCCGCCGCGCGGGTTGCGCGTGAAGAACTGGAATACGTTCGCGCCGACGGCGACCGCGTCGCGCGCGAGGCCGCGGAATCCGTCCGCGGAAGAGAGGTGGCATCCGATGTACATGCGACTGGATTCCCTAGACGGAGCTCGGCACCGGGCCGGCGACGGCCGGGTGCAGGTAGACCGGCGCGGCGGGGCCGGAGGAGCCGGCGAAAAACAGCGCCGCGACGTCCGCGGCGGTCGC
>JAFPUX010000302.1 GCA_017413145.1 Kiritimatiellia bacterium
CGGCCAGGCCCCGCGGGGCAGACGAAGCTGACGTTCGCGCCTCTGGGGAAGGCGGCGCTGCGCCGCAGCGTCCGTCCCCGCTCGCGCAGCGCGTCGGGATCCCCGAAGGCGGTCGGCGGGACCTGGACGACGGCATGCGGCAGGCCGGGACGGCCCAGCTCGATATAGGCGCAGTCCTCGCCCTCGGCCTCGCGGTGCAGATCGACGACGTGGCGCAGGGCCGCCGCGAACGCAAGGTCTCCCCCGCCCCGATCCCCGCCGCGCGGCGCGACGACCTCGCGGCCGCGTTCCGCCGCGCGGGCTTCCTCTCGATGGAGCCGCTGCTCGAAGCCACGCCCCGCGCCGGCGCGTGGAACGCGGCGCGCATCTCCGCGCTCGTGGACGGCCGCGCCGCCACGGTCGAAGTCCGCAACGCGCCCGAACCCGAGGCGTTCCTCGCGCTGCGCGAGCAGCTCGAGACCTTCGGGCAGAACGAACTGGGCCTGTGGGGGTTCGCGTTCTCGCGCGAAGAGCTGATGGCCCGCGCCGAAGAGGCGGTCGAACAGGCGCGCCGCCTGCGCGACGAACGCGAAGTGGACCGCGGCAACCTCGCCGGCGCCGTCGGCCGCTACCGCGCCGCCAAGGACTACATGGAGTCGCTCAACCCGAAGCCGGAACTCTACGACGAAGCCGTCCGCGGCCTCGCCGAGGCGGAGTCGGAGCTCACCGCCGTCGTCGAACGCCTCAACTGGGACGTCGACCACGCGACGCAGACGAAGGAATGGGCCCGCGCCGCGCAGTCGCTGCGCGAGCTGCTCGAATACGTCCCCGACCGCTCCGACCCGCGCCACGCGGACGCCGAGCGCCGCCTCTTCGACGCGGAGAAACGCATCGCGAAATGACCCGCCGCCGCCCGCGCCGGCGCGGGCGGCGGCGGGGGATTGTCCACAAATCGCAATTGGCACAATTGCCCGCAAATGGCAAATTCAAATCCCAAGACACCGATGGTGCACCCCGCCGATTTGGAAGAACGCGTCGCCCAGTTCGCAGCGCGGGCTATTTCCGTCTGCGAAGCTCTCCCGCCGCGCTTGGGATCAACGCATTTGCAGGACCAGTTGTTCCGCAGCGCGACATCGGTCGCGGCGAACTACGCCGAAGCCTGTGTTCCGGAATCCAGGAAAGACTTCGCGCACAAGACCGGAATCGCCCTGAAAGAACTCGTGGAGTCGCGCATGTGGCTTCGCATCATTGCGATGAAGCAATACGTTGATCCGAAATCGTTGCAGAAACTTCTCGTTGAAACGGACGAACTCGTCAGGATTTTCCACACAAGCGTTCGAACCGCCCGGCGGAACCTCGCGGAGGATTCCAATCAATGACGGCTCTCCTGGTCCACCAAACATATTGCGTTCGAAATTCTTTGACATTTGACATTTGCGATTTGTGATTTGTGAACAATTGAAATTTGTGAACAATGAAAACATTGCTTCTCCTCCTGACAGCCCTCTCCGCCGCCGCAGCGGCCCCAGACATCCCCGTCTCGTGCACGGTTTCGTCGAAGCCGTCCGGCGCGGCGCTCGAAGTGGACGGCATCCCCGCCGGCTCGACGCCCGCGACGCTCTCGCTCGCGCCCGGCCGCCACGTCGCCCGGCTCGCGCCGGACGGCGCGCCCGCGACGTTCGTCGAGTTCGAAGCCTCGGAGGACCGGCCGAACATCCGCTTCGACCTGCCCGTCCCCGCCGTGCCCGTGCTGCTCGATTCGGAGCCGCGGGGCGCGTCCGTCGCGCGCGACGGCTTCGACGTGGGCGTCACGCCGATGCTGCTTCCGGACGTCCCCGCCGGCCGCCACGTCTTCACGTTCAAGCTCGCCGGACACCGCGACCACGTCGCGGAAATCGACCTTGCGCCGCCCGCGCCGGTCCGTCTCGCGCCGGCGCTCGTCTCCGTGAGCGGCGCGCTCGACGTCAAGGCCTCGCCCGAAGGCGCGCACGTGGTCGTCGGCGGACTGCCGCGCGGCGCCGCGCCCGTGCTCGTCGAGGACCTGCCCGAAGGCGAGGTCGACGTCCGCGTCGAAGCCGAGGGCCACCGCCCGTTCACCGGCCGCGCGACGATCAGCCCCGGCAAGACCTTCTCGCTCTCCGCGGTGCTCGAACCGCTTCCCGGCTCGATCCGCGTCGTCACGACCCCCGCCGGCGCGACCGTCTACGTGGACGACCGCCGCATCGGCATCTCGCCGATCACCGCGATGGACCTGGACGCGGGCCCGCACCGCGTCCGCATCCTGCACGACGGCTACGACCCCGTCGCGCGCACCGTTCCCCTCTCGCTCGGCGAATCGCGCACCGAGGAGTTCCGCCTCGCCGCGGACACCGGTTCGATCCGCGTGACGACCACGCCCGCCGAGGTCGAAGTCCGCGTCGACGGCGAACTGTGCGGAACCACGAAGCCCGAGCCCGGCGCCGACGCGGGCGTGCCGTCCGCCGCGCTCGAAATCCCCGACCTGCCGCGCGGCCGCCACAAGGTCGTTTTCTCGCGCAAGGGCTGGGGTTCCGCGGAACGCACCGTGACGGTCGAACGCGGCAAGGCCGCCGAAATCCCCGCGGTCGCGCTCGAAAAGCTCTTCCTGCCCGACTTCCTCGTCGAGACCTCGGTCCGCGTCTACAAGGGCGTCTTCATCGAAAAGACGAAGGACTCCTACCGCATCGAAATCGAGCCCGGCGTGATCCGCACGTTCCCCTTCAAGGACATCCGCCGCGTCGACATCCTCGACCCGCTCGCCGCCCCGGCGGGCAAGTAGTTCCGTCCATGCTCCGCGTCCCCGCCGCCGTCCTCGCCGCCGCCGCGCTTCTCCTGCCGCGGCCGTCCGGCTCGGCGGAATCCGCCCCGGCGCCTCTCCTGCGCTCCGACCTCGCGGCCCTGCCCGAATCGATCCGCCGCGAATCCCTCGCCGCGGTCGACCGCGCCTGCGATTCGCTCCGCGCCGCCGTCGACCCCGCCACGGGGC
>JAFPUX010000303.1 GCA_017413145.1 Kiritimatiellia bacterium
CGAGCAGCGCGGCGAGCACGCGGCGCGGGGCGGCGCGGCCGCCGTGGACCTGGAACTCGGCGGCGTCCTCGCCGGTGTAGCTGTGCGGCGCGCGGAAGACGAGCACGAGCGCTTCGTCGAGGAACTCGCCCGTGGCGGGGTCCCGCAGACGGCAGAGCCCGAACGTCCCACCCGGCCGCGCGGACGGGAGCGTGCGCGAGCCGGCGCACAGCTTGTCCGCAATCTCCAGAGCCCCTTCTCCGGACAGCCTCACCACCGCGATGCCCGCCGGACCCGGCGCCGTCGCGATCGCCGCGACGGGCGCGCCTTGGATCGTTCCGTTCATTTCTTTCGTCTCCGTTGTTGTCTTCGCACCCCTTTTCGTTCCCGTTTCCCCATTCATTGCCGCCTCTGTTTCCATTCAATCGCACCGTGAATGATTTTCATTCCGCATCCCAGTCTCACCCCGTCTCCTGCCGCGTTTCCCCACGGTCACGCGAGCCGTCGCGTCCGGTACCGCGGCTCGGCCCACGATCGTTGCAGTTTTTCCGCGAACGCCTTGACCGTGGCCACCTCCGGCTCCTTCAGCCGATCCCGTGCCAGCCGTCGCGCCGCCGGCAGTGCCGCGCGCTGCTTCGGCGGCAGTTTCCTCTCCGTCGCCGGTTCTTCGTCGAGCAACAGCGCGGCCGGACACGGGTCGGCCAGGTCGTGCGCGTCCCGGAACTCCGCCGCGAGCCGCCGGTAGCCCATCAATACCGCATAGTGCTTCATCAGCGCGGGGCAGTTGTCGGCAATCCACCCGCGAAGCCCCGCCTTGCGGCCGACGATTTCGCCGTTTTCGTCGCGAACGAGCGAGCTGTCTACCGCCGCCTCCGCGTCCAGCAACATCGAACCGAGACGAATCTTTTCCTCCACGCGTCCGCGTCCGCGTGCTTTCTCGTACTGCGCGTAAACCTCTTCGGTGGTTGGCGGTTCATGGACCGAAAACGAACAAAGACGCCGGATGGGCGCGCCGCGACGCATGGGGTTGCGGGCAAGAAGCTCCCGTGGCGGGGTGCGACACCCCGCCACCGAGCGCTCAAGGGCGACGAACCACGCGTTCCAGGCTTCGTCGCGGCGCCGGCGGGCACGTTCGCGGCGCGCAGCCGAACAAGGGGCGTCGGACAAGGTTTCGCGTTCGGCATCCAGCGCAGCACGTTCGCGGGCGAGTTCGCGCAAGGCTCGCCGCCAGACGGACGGCGCGGCACCGCGGAGACCGCGCAGACGGTCGGTGCAGTGTTTGGCGAACTCGCGGTCGATTCGCGCGGTGTGGCGGTAGGCGGCCTGGCGGGCTGCCTTCCAGCCGGCTTCCGCGCCCTTGGCGGCGAAGAAGATGACGGCAAAGGGTACGGCTGCGGACGCATAGGCGGTCAAAGCCCAGACCGAAAGGGAAAAGCCGATAAACGGGTGCATTGGGATCAGGTTGAATTCGGGTGTGTGCCGGAAGGCGGCCGAAAAGCGGGACAGAACGGGAATGAAGTGTGGGGAGGAGGACGAGAAAACGAAGCCGTATGTGGATGGGAACGGGAGAGGATTCTATTGGAAGAGGAACGGGAAAACAAGAAAAATCATCTACGGTGTGATTGGAGGGGGAGAGATCGGGCTTGAGTCCGGGGAAACGGGCGTGTATACTTGCGGGCATGTTCGATACGCCCTTCCCGGCCTTCCCGGCCCGACGCTCCGGCACGGGCTTTCCATCCAGACGCCCGGCGACGGGCGGCCGCAGAAACGCCATGAAAAACACGTTCGCACCCCTCGTCCTCGTCCCCGTCGTCCTCCTCGTCCTCCTGTCCCTCAAGGGATGCTACACGGTCGACGCCGGCGTCGTCGGCGTGAAGACCCAGTGGGGCAAGATCGTCGGCGGCCCCGTCGACCCCGGCCTCACCTGGGTCAACCCAATCGGCGGCGACCTCGTCAAGTACGACTGCCGCGAGCAGCGGATCGACCTCCGGATGGACACCTACACCAAGGACGTCCAGACGGCGACGATGAGCATCACGGTCACCTATTCCGTCGACCGCGCCAAGGTCGCCGAGCTCCACAGCGAGTACGGCCAGGCCTACGCCGAGAAGATCATCACGCCCACGGTCGTCGGCATCACCAAGGACGTGATCGGCCAGTGGGAGGCCGACCGGCTCATCAACGGCCGCGAGCAGGCCACGAAGGAGATCTGGGAGCAGGTCGGAGCCAAGCTCGCCGACACCCCCGTCCGCCTCGGCATGGTCGTGCTCTCCAACATCGACTACTCCGACGTCTTCGAGAAGGCGATCGAGGCCAAACAGGTCGCCATGCAGCGCGCGATCGAGTCGCAGAACAAGACGAAGCAGATCGAGGAGGAGGCCCGCCAGAAGGTCATCAGCGCCAAGGCCGAGGCCGAGTCGATGCAGATCCGCGGCGACGCGCTCAAGGCGAACCCGTCGCTCGTCTCGCTCGAGGCCGTCCAGAAGTGGGACGGCAAGGCTCCCGCCACGCTCGTCGTGGGCGGGGAGGCAGGCGCCCTGCTCCAGGCCAAATGACCGTTCCGGACCGCTGGAACCTCCTCCGCGTCTCGCCGTGCCGCGCGTGCGGGCGTCCGGCCGCGGAAGGTTGCACCTGCGGTTGGTGCGGCGAGCAGGCGCCCGTCGCCGGCCCGTCGTTCGCCGACATCGCGCTGGTCACGGTCGGGCTGGTTCTGCTCGGCACCATCGACGATCCCAGCCTGGGCGTGGACACCGACTCCGTGCTCGCCGGCTGGCTGGTCGCCGAGCCGCTCCGCGAAACGCCGGACGGACGCTTCCGAACCCTGCCCGCCGCCGCGCTCGCGGCGGGCGCGGCGGCGCTCGCCGCGAAGCTCGC
>JAFPUX010000304.1 GCA_017413145.1 Kiritimatiellia bacterium
CGGCATCACGATCGGCAACGGCCTCTCGATGTACGTCGACATGACCGCCTCCGAGTGGGCGCACGGATCGATCTGGCACGCCGACGTCCCGCTCGACCCCGACGCCAAGGCGAAGCCGGCGACCTGCAAGAAGGAAGGCCACGAGGGCGAGCTCTGCAACCACAAGGAATGCGGCGCGGCCCTCGGCGCGCCCGGCCGGCTCTCGGACGCCGCCTGGACGCAGGGCCACCAGCACTGGATGCCGTGGAGCATCGTCCACCCGCAGGGTCGCGGCGTCTACAGGCACATGTGGGAGGGCGCGTCGAAGGACGCCTTCGACGTCGCGCAGTCCGTCGGGAACCGCCCGTGGTGCTACGAGCTGCTGAACGAACCCGCGTGCTGGGACGAGTCGCCCTACGCGAAGAAGCTCTTCGCGGAGACGATGAAGAAGAAGTACGGCTCGATCGGGAAGCTCAACGAAGCGTGGGCGGCGTCCGAGACCGGCGGCGGCAAGCGCTTCGGCTCGTTCGACGAGCTCGCGGACGCCTGCGGCAAGGGCGACAACCCGACCGCGTACCTCGTGGAGTACACGAAGTTCATGGAGGACTGCTTCGCCTCGCTCCTCGCCGAGGGCGCCGTCATCGTCCGCGACAAGGTCGACCCGCAGGCGCTCGCGACCTTCCAGCCCTGCACGATCCGCACGCGCGGCATCGACCTCTTCACCGCCTACGCGCCGCTCGGCGCCGTCTGCTCGCACACGGGCGGGCGCGGCATCATGGAGGCGCACATGCTGCGCGGCCTCGCGGACGGCAAGCCGATCGTGGACTCCGAGATGTACATCGGCACGGGCGAGGACTCGATCCGCAACGCCTACCTCGACCAGTTCCAGCGCGGCTACAACATCTCCTACGCCTTCAAGTGGAACCGGACGCAGAAGTCTTCCTACAACTTCCTCAACCTCGACAACGTGAAGCCCGAGGCGCTGCGCGGCATCCGCGAGGCGAAGCTCGACGCGCTCGATGTCGCCGAGTTCTTTGCACCGCGCGACCGCGGCGTGCCGCACGAGGTTGCGGCGCTGTTCTCCTCCACGACCGAGCGCCTCTCGCAGTGCGCCGGGCACCTCTCCTACAAGATGTTCGACCAGGCCGTGGTCGGCTGCGACTACGCGCACCTCGCGCCCGACGTGATCTGGGAGGACCAGATCGCGTCGCCCCGCCTCGGTCGGTACAAGGTGCTCGTCGCCGCGGGTGTGGACGCGGTGCGGCCGGGCGTGTGCGCCGCGGTGAAGGCGTGGGTGGAGCGCGGCGGCGCGCTCGTGCTCGTGGGCGAGGCAATGGGCCTCAACGAATACGGCGCGCCCGCGCCGGACGCCTTCCCCGGCCTCCCGTCCGGTGCACGCAAGGACAGCGAGTCCGCGGTGATCGACGTCGCCGGCACGAAGCTCCAGGCCGCGTGCTGGCGCGACACGAAGCTCGACGACTCGTGGGAGCTCCTCGCCTCGATCGGCGACCAGCCCGCGGTGTGGCGCAAGCGCTTCGGTAGGGGCTGGGTCTGGTTCGCGAACGCGAAGCTCTCCGGCGACTCGATCGGCGCGCTCGCCGGCCGCGAGGCCGGCGTGAAGCCCTTCTGCGAGACGACCGACGCGCTCGACCCCGCCGGCGCGCCGATCTCCGGCATCGAGGCCACGCCCGCCCGCCATGGCACCGCCGAGGCATGGATCGTGACGCCCCGCACGATGGGGACGAAGGTGGTGCGCTTCCGGCCTGCCGCGCCGGCGGCCCCCGGCGCGGTGATGCTCCGCGTGTGGAACCGGCCGGAAGGCACCGGGATGGTCGCCTACCGCCAGGTGATCGAGCCCGATGCCGACGGCTCCTACGTGCTGCCGGCGGGCGACCGCTCGATCCTCGTGCGCGGGCCGGAGGCGGCCCTGCGCAAGCGCTACGGCGGGCCGCGCGCGAAGTGGCTTCCGCCGCTCACCGCCGCGGAGGCGATCACCGCCGGCCGGGCCCGCGTCGAGGAGGAAAAGGCGAAGCGCGTCGCCGCGAAGCCCGCCTTCGACGTCGACCCCGACAAGGTCCACCCGCTCGACCTTCGGCCGTTCGCGAACCGCCGGTTCGTCGACAAGGTCGCGGGCGACGGCAAAGACGGCTGGACAGACCAGGGCGCGCAGCAGTCGCTCCAGGACACGCCGTGGGGCGTCACGATCTGCAACGGCGTTCCGATGGACTTCATCCGCTACGACCAGAACGGCTACCGCGACTGCATCGTGATGAAGAACACGCGCATCAAGGACGCGCCCGCCGGCGAGATGCCGTACCCGGAGAAGGTCGAGGGCATCCGCGTCGACCGCAAGGCCGGACACGTGTACTTCCTGCACGCCATCGCGTGGGGCGTCCTCAACAAGGTCGAGACCGCGTTCACCTACGTCGTGCATTACGGCGACGGCACCGTCGAGGAGCTGCCCGTGCGCAACTACCGCGAGGTCTGGGACTGGGGCTTCCTCTCCCTCACCGGCGACATGGTCGAGAACCACTGCGTCAAGGGCTGGGGCAACGACGCCAACAAGGGCCTCTACCTCTGGCGCTGGACCAACCCGCATCCGGAGAAGGCCATCGCCACGATCGACATCGTGTCCGCCTGCGCCGGGCAGATCCCGCTCATTGCGGCGATCTCCGTCGAGGACCCCGACAACGCGGTGCGCGTCGACGGCGCCCCGCACGCCCTCGTGAGCCTCGGAGGCTCGAAGGGCGTGAAGCCGGGCGTCACGAACGGCGTGTGGAAGGCGATGCTCGACGAGGCGGCTTCGTCCTGGTGCACCGCCTCGTGCGACATCCGCCCCGGCATCCCCTACGAGAAGGGCAAGTTCGCCAAGCTCGTCTTCGAGGTCAACCGCCTGCCCGACGCCTGGGGCGCGTACCACGACCACGCCACGCCGCAGTTCAAGCTCAACGGCCGCAACCGGGAGGGCAAGCTCGCATTCGGCGGGTGGAAGGTCGCCAAGTACGTCTCGAACGATTCATGGTTCTACCGGACCGACAGCGACCCCGACACGTGGCAGACCGTCTACCTCTCCGTCCCGGAGATGGCCGGCGACGACTGGAGCCAGATCATCTCGATCGCGGTCCAGTTCCAGCAGATGCCGACCGAGCACAGCGGCCTGGAGTTCCGCAACTTCCGCTTCGAGCCCGCGGAGTAGCGAGCGGATCGCGGCGACAGTCAACATCGTGCTACAGCCGGTCAATTTCCGGGCTTGTCCCGGACCGGGTTCCTTTGCTAGACTTCCCGCCCGTCGCAACGCCCCGCGTCCGCGGGGGGCGCACACACTCCCGCCATGAAGAAGCTCACCAACATCCTCTGCATCGGCGCCGGCTACGTCGGCGGCCCCACGATGGCGATGATCGCCAAAAAGTGCCCGGACCGCAAGGTCACGGTCGTCGACATCGACGCGAAGCGCATCGCCGCGTGGCAGTCCGACAAGCTCCCGTTCTACGAACCGGGCCTCAAGGAGGTCGTCGACGAGACGCTCGGGAAGAACCTCTTCTTCTCGACCGACATCCCCGCCGCGGTCGCGGAGGCGGACGTCGTGTTCGTCGCGGTCAACACGCCCACGAAGACGTTCGGCCAGGGCGCCGGTCGCGCGGCCGACCTGCAGTACTGGGAGAAGACCGCCCACGAAATCCGCGAGTGCGCGACGCACGACCTGGTCGTGGTCGAGAAGAGCACGCTCCCGGTCCGCACCGCGACGGCGATGAAGCGCGTTCTCGAGTCCGGCGGCGCACACCGCTTCGAGGTGCTTTCCAACCCCGAGTTCCTCGCCGAGGGCACCGCCATCGCCGACCGCGAGAAGCCCGACCGCGTGCTCGTCGGCTCCGACGAGACCCCGACCGGC
>JAFPUX010000042.1 GCA_017413145.1 Kiritimatiellia bacterium
CGCCACGGGCGCCGTCAACGTCCCGATCTACCAGACCTCGACGTTCCGCCAGCGGGGTCTGGGGGACAACACGGGGTGGGAATACGCGCGCACGGGCAATCCGACGCGGGCGGCGCTGGAGGCGGCGATCGCGCAGCTGGAGGGCGGGACGCACGGCTTCGCGTTCGCGTCCGGGATGGCGGCGATCGGCGCGGTGCTCTCGCTCCTGAAGGCCGGCGACCGGGTGCTGCTCTCGCGCAACGTCTACGGCGGCTCGTTCCGCATCCTCGACAAGGTCTTCGCGCGGTTCGGCGTCGGCTGGACGCTCGCGGAAGGGGAGGAGCCCGAGGCGTTCGAGCGGGCGTTCGAGGAGCACCCGGACGTGCGGGCGGTGCTGCTGGAGTCGCCGGCCAACCCGCTGCTGGCGGTGACGGACCTCGCGGCGGTCGCCGCCGTCGCGAAGGCGCGCGGGGCGCTCGTGGTGGTGGACAACACGTTCCTCACGCCGTATCTGCAGCGGCCGCTCGCGCTCGGCGCGGACGTCGTCGTGCACTCCGCCACGAAGTATCTGGGCGGGCACAGCGACCTCGTGGCGGGCCTCGCCGTCACAGCGCGCGCGGACCTGGCCAAGTCGCTCGCGTTCGTCCAGAACGCGACGGGCGGGGTGCTCGGGCCGTTCGACTCGTTCCTGCTGCTGCGCGGGCTCAAGACGCTCGCGGTGCGGATGGACCGGCACGTCGCGAACGCGGAGATCCTCGCCGGGCGGCTCGGTTCGCACCCCGCGGTGGCGCGCGTCTGGTATCCGGGGCTGCCGTCGGACCCGGGCTACGGGACGAACCGCCGCCAGGCGGCGGCGGGCGGCGGGATGGTGTCCTTCGAGCTCGCGCACGGGCTCGACCCGCGGCCGTTCTTCCGCGCGCTGCGGCTCGTGGCGCTGGCGGAGTCGCTCGGCGGCGTGGAGTCGCTCGCGTGCCACCCCGCCACGATGACGCACGCCTCGATTCCGGCGGACATCCGCGCGAAGGTCGGGATCACGGACCGGCTCGTGCGGCTCTCGGTCGGCATCGAGGACGCGGAGGACATCTGGCGCGACGTGGACGCGGCGCTGCGCGCGGCGTCGACGGCGAGCGGGACGCGGGGCGGGTGTTGAACGCGGACGTCCGCGTCTTCTCCACCCGATTTCCAAACCCCAATCCCCCCCTTTTTCCCATGCTCTACTCCTCCTATGCCGACCTGATCGGCGAAACGCCGCTCGTGCGGCTCGGGCGCCTCGACCTGCCCGAAGGCGCCACGCTCTGGGCCAAGCTCGAGCTCGCGAACCCCGGCGGCAGCGTCAAGGACCGCATCGGCCGCGCGATGATCGATGATGCAGAACGGCGCGGCGCGCTGCGCCCCGGCGGCACGATCGTCGAGGGCACCGCCGGCAACACCGGCATCGGCATCGCGTTCGCCGCGATCGGCCGCGGCTACCGGGTCGTCTTCGTCGTGCCGGACAAGTTCTCCGGCGAGAAGGTCGCGCTGCTGCGTGCGCTTGGCGCGGAGATCGTCCGCACCCCGCGCTCGGGCGGGATGCTGCTCGCGGAGAGGCGCGCGGACGAGATCGCCGCCGCCACGCCGGGCGCCGTCGTGCTCGGGCAGTTCCGCAACCCGGCCAACCCGCGCGCGCACTACGAGACGACCGGCCCGGAGATCTGGCGCGACCTCGGCGGGCGCGTCGACGCGTTCGTCGCGGGCGCCGGCAGCGGCGGCACCTTCAGCGGCGTCGCGCGCTACCTCAAGGAGAGGAACCCGGCGCTGCGCGCGGTACTCGCGGACCCCGTCGGCTCCACGATGGGCGGCGGCGAACACGCCGACTACGACATCGAGGGGATCGGCAACGACTTCGTCGCCGAGACGATGGACATGGCGCTCGTCGACGAGGTCGTCAAGGTCGCGGACGAGGAGGCGTTCGACGCCGCGCGGGACCTCGCGCGGCGCGAGGGGATCGTGGCGGGCTCCAGCTCCGGCGCCGCGCTTGCCGCCGCGCTGCGCGCGATCCGCGCGGGACTGCGCGGCAATGTCGTCGTCCTCTTCCCCGATCGCGGCGACCGCTACTTCAGCAAGGGCCTCTTCCCCGCGGACTGAACGACTGCCATGTCCCCCCTTTCCACCCCTTCCGCCCCCTCCGCGCTCGGTCCCTATTCGCAGGGAATCGACGCCGGGCCATTCGTCTTCGTCTCCGGACAGCTTCCCGTCGACCCCGCCACGGGCGAAATCCCAGACGGCGCGACCGCGCAGGCCGAGCGCGCCTTCGCCAACGTCCGCGCCATTCTCGCCGCCGCCGGTCTCGGGCCGGAACATGTCGTCAAGACCACGGTATTCCTGTCCGACCTCGCCGATTTCGCCGCCGTGAACGAAGTCTGCGCCCGCTCCTTCTCCGCGCCGTTCCCCGCGCGCTCCTGTGTGCAGGTCGCCGCATTGCCGCGCGGCGCGCGCCTCGAAGTCGAGGCCATCGCCGTACACACGACGGATTAAGAAATGAAGCGCTTCGCCGCCAAATGTTCGCGCGAGGTCATCCTCCGCGGCGTGGAACTCCTCGGCATGGACCTC
>JAFPUX010000305.1 GCA_017413145.1 Kiritimatiellia bacterium
CCGCCGCCGCGAACGCGGCGCGGGAGAGGATCTTGTCGAAGCTCAGCCGCGACGACGCGGCGTCCGAGCCCGTGTACGGCACGCCCGCCGCGTCGAGCGCGGCCTGCACGCCGCCGTCCTCGCCGTAGGCGCCGTGCAGCGCGATGAACGCGGCTTCGGCGCCCGCGGGCAGCTCGAACGCGTTGGTCCTGCGGTCCAGCTCGACCGGAACCGCGTCGTAGCCCGCCTCGCGCAGCGCGCCGAGCACCGCGCGGCCGGACAGGAGCGAAATCTCCGCCTCGCTCGAGGCGCCGCCCATCAGGACGGCCACGCGCCGGAATCGACGTTCGGACATCGAGCGCCTCCTCCTACTCGCCCAGTTTCGCGCTCGGCGCGGACACCCCGCCCGGCCGCGCCGACGGCACGGCCTCGCGCACGGCGGACCCCCAGAACGCGGGATCCGAGAACAAATCGACGACCGACTCGCGGCGCGAGTAGCGGACGTAGCGCGGCGACTTGCCGCCGAACCAGGAACGGATCTTCTCCGTCGCCTCCTCGATCTGGCCCGTCTGGTCCACGAGGCCTTCCTTGAGCGCGTCCGCGCCGAGCAGGACGCGGCCGTCCGCGATCTGCTTCACGCGGTCCTCTTCGAGGTGGCGCCCCGCCGCGACGACGGACACGAACCGCGCGTGCATCGCGTCCACCATCTTCTGCAGCGAACGGCGCTGGTCGTCCGTGAGGTCCTCGAACGGGCTCATCACGTTCTTGTCCTTGCCCGACACGATCGACACGGCGCGCACGCCGTTGCTCTCCGCGAGCTGCTTCACGTTGAGGCTTTCCATCTTGACGCCGATCGAGCCGGTGAGCGTCGTGTCGGCCGCGACGATCCAGTCGGCCGCGACGGCCACGTAGTAGGCGCCGCTCGCCGCGACCGAGCCGAGGCGCGCCACCACGCGGCGGCCCTCGCCGCCCTTGCGGAAGCGCAGCAGCGCGTCGTGCAGCGTGTCGCTCGCCGTCACGTCGCCGCCGGGGCTGTCGACGTCCAGCAGGATGCCCGACACGTCCGGGTCGGCCGTCGCGAGGCGGATCTGGCGCAGCGCCTCGGCCGCCGTGTCGCCGTCGCCCGACCACGCGGCCGCGCGCGGCGAAATCTCGCCGCGCAGCGGAACGTAGACGACGCGCGGAGCGTCGCGGTGCGGCGTCTTCGCGGCCGGGTCGAGCGCCTTGAGCTCCTCCTTCCGGAAGGGATCGTCCGCGGACGACGCGCTCGCGCGCCCCAGCGCCTCGGGAAGCCGCTCCACGCAACCGCGGATGCCGGCCACGAGCGAAAACGCCGCGAGGATCGCCAGGACCGTGAAGAGGACCGAAAACACGGCGCACGCGCGCCAGACGAGCACCGCGGCGCGGCGCACCGAAAAGGGCTCGCGCGGCGGGGTTCCGCCCCCGGCCGGAAACGGCCGGGACTCTTCCGCCGGCTCCTCGCGGGGCGGGTCTTCCGGCGGGGGTTCGGGCGGCGGCACCACGATGGTGGCCTTCGGCGGCGGGGGCGGCGGCGCGCCCGCGGCGCCTTCGCCGGCGGGGGCCTCGGGACTGGGCTTGACGATGACGGTATCCATGGGTCGGAGCGGGAAAGGGAGGCTACGCCTCCGCCCGTGCGGAAGCGATGGCCGGAATCATACCAGACTTGCCACGCCAAAACAAGCCGAGAATGGGGCTTGCCGCGCGGGGCGGGTTCGGGTAGAATGGCGCGCCATGAAATCCTCCAGCCCGGCTCCGGACAAGCCGTTCCTCTCCGTTTGCGTCATCACCGGCAACGAAGAGGACAACATCCGGCGTTGCCTGGAGAGCGTGACGTGGGCGGACGAAACCGTCGTCGTCGACTCCTTCAGCCGCGACCGGACGGTCGAGATCGCCCGCGAATTCACCGACCGCGTCTTCCAGCACCGCTGGATGGGATACGTCGGGCAGAAGGCCATCGCCCGCAATCTCGCGCGCGGCGACTGGATCCTGTTCGTGGACGCGGACGAGGCCGTCTCGCCCGAGCTGCGCGACCAGATCCTCGCCGCGTTCAGGCGCGGCGTGCCGGACGCCGTGGCGGGGTTCGACTTCCCGCGCCAGGTCTGGTTCCTGCACCGCTGGATCCGCCACGGCGACTGGTATCCCGACACGAAACTCAGGCTCTTCCGCAAGGCGCGCGGCCACTGCTGCGGCATCGAGCCGCACGAGCGGATCGAAGTGGACGGCGAAGTGCGCCACCTTTCCGCGCCGCTGTTCCACTATACCTACGACGACATCGCCGACCAGCTTTCCACGCTCAACCGCTTCACGTCGATCGGGGCGGAAAGCGCCGCGAAGGGCCGCCGTCGCTCGCGACTCTTCATTCTCTGGGGCATGCTCCTGCACCCGCCGTTCCGCTTCCTGCGCTGCTACTTCCTGCGGCGCGGCTTCATGGACGGCCTCGCGGGCCTCGCAATCGCCAAGACGATCGCGTTCGGCACGTTCGTCAAGTACGCCAAGCTCTGGGAGCTGCAGGCCCGCCTCCGCGCAACCTCGCCGGACGGCGACGGCCGCTGACCCGCCATGCGCGCGATCGACCTCGGCGGCGTCTGGGAGCTCGCGTCCCGCCCCGCGGCCG
>JAFPUX010000306.1 GCA_017413145.1 Kiritimatiellia bacterium
CGCGAGTGGGTGCTCGCCCTCGGCAACGGCATCGACAAGCTCTTCTGGTACTGGTACTACGACAGCGACACGCCGAACCCGATGAACTTCTTCGACGGCTGCGGCATCTTCGACCGCTTCCGCGAGCCGAAGCCCGTCGCCCCCGCGTTCGCCGCCCTGCGCTGGTTCCTCCCGGCCGACATGGAGTACCTCGGCTATGCCAACTTCGGCCCGAACCACATGGCGCACCTGCTCAAGCTCGCCGACGGCCGTCTCATCGCCTGCGCCTTCCAGCTCTACCCGCCCGAGAAGGCCACGATGATGAAGCCCGAGGACCGCGAGCTCGTCATCAAGGACCCGAAGTGCGACAAGGTCTACGACATGTTCGGCGCCGAGCTCAAGCGCTCCGACAAGCGCAAGCTCGACATCGCCCCGACGTGGTACGTCGGCCTCGACCCGAACTGCGAATGGCTCAAGCAGTGCCCGATGGACTTCTGCTTCGAGAGCCCGTTCTTCGTCCGCAACGTCTCGGGCGAACCGATTCCGCTCCACCTCCTGAACTTCGGCAAGGACGGCATCGAATACCGCGTCGAACTGCCGAAGAGCATGCTGGACGCCGGCTGGGTCGTCGAGGACCGCGACTACGGCTACGACGTCGTCGGCCCGCTCGGCGCGCCGCGCGAGGCGAACCAGTTCCGCGTGATCGGCAAGAACGGCGGCGTCGAGAAGGTCATGTACGTCGACATCGACATCATCACCCAGGCCTACGCCAAGAGCAACGTCGAGCAGTTCGACCGCACGTTCAAGGTGGACGTGATCAACCAGTCCGCCACGAACCAGGTCTACGAGCTGCGCGCCAACCTGCCCGAAGGCTGGGAGGTTTCGCCCGCCGTGCAGCGCACGAAGGAGCTCGAGCCCGACGCAATCGACACGCTCACGTTCACGCTCGTGAAGTCCTGCGCCATCCCCGCCACCGAGAAGGCCGCGATCCCGAAGCTCGACATCGTCAACGTCAGCAATCCGGCGATGAAGGACATGATCATCGACTACGCGCCGATCGTCCCGCGCGCGTGGACGCTGCGCCGCGTCGCCAAGGGCCAGATCAAGATCGACGGCCAGCCCGGCGAATGGGAGAAGGACGCCGCGAAGTACCAGCTCCCGAACTGGATGCTCGGTCCCCGCGGCGACAAGGAGACCAGCCGCATCTACATGGCCTACGACGACGATGGCGTCTACATGATGTTCGACCTCGACGATTCGCAGTGCAAGACCTCCGACCCGAACTCCTTCTGGCGCGCGGCCGACTGCCTCGAGTTCCAGTTCGGCTCGAACGGCGACTTCACGCCCGACCAGAAGTGGAGCCTCGACGACCACCAGTTCTGGTTCTGCCCGATGCCGCTCGAGAACCGCGTGTTCGCCGGCTTCTGGGGCAACTGCGAAGGCCAGAAGATCATGAGCGACATCAAGCCCGAGGACGGCATCACGAGCGCGCTCTCCGTCGTGAAGGACAAGGCGGGCGACGTGACCGGCTACCGCATGGAGATCTTCGTCTCCAAGGACCGGCTCCACGGCTGGAACCCGAAGAAGGGCGAACACGTCAAGATGATGTTCACCATCGCGGTCCAGGGCCTTCGCGACCCGCGCGAGGTCTACTGGCCGAGCCCGAAGCGCGGCGACATGGCGGTGAAGAAGCCCTTCATGTGGTCCCGCGTCCTCCTCGGCGACTAGTCCGCCTGCAGGATGACGGAACGGGCGGGATGCGCGGCGCGCATCCCGCCCGTTTCCTTCCGCGCCCCTGCGCGATTGCCCCTTCCCCCCGCGCGGGAAATCTGCTAGAATGCCCGCCCGTCTTCAACCAAACAACCACCGAACCACCCAACCACCCAACCATGAACACCAAGACTCTCCGCGACGTCGACGTCCAGGGCAAGCGCGTCCTCATGCGCGTCGATTTCAACGTTCCCGTGAAGGAAGGCAAAATCAAGGACGACACCCGCATCGTCGGCGCCCTCCCGTCGATCCAGTACGTGATCGAGCGCGGCGGCAAGCTGGTCCTCATGTCGCACATGGGCCGCCCCGACGAGAAGGGCATCACCCCCGACACCACGATGAAGATCGTCGCGGACGCCCTCGCCGAAAAGCTCGGCAAGCCCGTCGCCTTCGCGGCCGACTGCGCCGCGGCCGACGCCGAAGTCGCGGCCCTCAAGGACGGCGACGTGCTCGTCCTCGAGAACACCCGCTACCACAAGGAGGAGCAGGCCAAGCGCAAGCAGAAGGACGGCGAGGACGAAGCGACGTTCAAGGCCGCCAAGAAGGCGCTCAAGGACGAGCAGAAGAAGCTCGCCGAAAAGCTCGCCTCCTACGGCGACGTCTACGTGAACGACGCGTTCGGCACGGCCCACCGCGCCCACGCCTCCACCGCCGTCGTCACCGAGTTCATGAAGGCCAAGGGCGCCCCGTGCGTCGCCGGCTTCCTCATGGAGAAGGAGATCGAATACCTCGGCAACGCGGTCGAGAACCCCGTCCGCCCGTTCGCGGCGATCCTCGGCGGCGCCAAGGTCTCCGACAAGCTCGCGGTCGTGAAGAACCTCCTCGGCAAGGTCGACACGCTCGTCATCGGCGGCGGCATGGCCTACACGTTCCTCAAGGCCCAGGGCCACGCGATCGGCGGCTCGCTCTGCGAGGACGACCAGCTCGACTACGCCCGCGAGATGATGGCGCTCGCGAAGGAGCGCGGCGTGCAGTTCCTCCTGCCCGTCGACAGCGTCGCGGCCGACAAGTTCGACGCCGAGGCCAACACGCAGATCGTCGGCGAGGACGTTCCCGACGGCTGGATGGGCCTCGACATCGGCCCGAAGTCGATCGAGCTCTTCTCGAACGCCGTGAAGACCGCGAAGACCGTCGTGTGGAACGGCCCGATGGGCTGCTTCGAGATGGCGAAGTTCGCGGCCGGCACGTTCGGCGTCGCGGCGGCCGTGGCCGAGGTCAAGGCCAACGGCGGCACGTCGATCATCGGCGGCGGCGACTCCGTCTCCGCGGTGAAGAAGTCCGGCCTCGCCGAGAAGATGTCGCACATCTCCACCGGCGGCGGCGCCTC
>JAFPUX010000307.1 GCA_017413145.1 Kiritimatiellia bacterium
CGCCGGGGCGGCGGGCCGCTCCGGGGCGCGGGGGCGGTCCGCTCCGCCCGCGGTGCGGACGCCGGGGACGCTCACCGTGAAGACGGAACCGACGCCCGGCTCGGACTCGACGCCGAGCGAGCCGCCCATCGCGGCGGCGAGCTGTTTGCAGATCGCGAGGCCGAGGCCGGTGCCGCCGTTGCGCGCGGTCTTGGAGTCGACTTGGACGTAGGCCGCGAGGATGCGTTCGCGGTCCTCCTCGGAGATGCCGCAGCCGGTGTCCTCGACGGCGAGCCGGAACGCGCCCGTGGCGGAGTCCCACGAGGCGCGCAGCTCCACGTGGCCGCGCTCGGTGAACTTGACGGCGTTGCCGGCGAGGTTGAAGGCGATCTGGCGCAGGCGCTGCGGGTCGAGCAGCAGGAGCGGCATCTCGCCGGCGCGGACGCGGATCTCGACGCCGGGGTCGGCGACGGAGGCGCGGAAGGAGTCCGCGACCGCGGCGAGCAGCCCGGGGACGTCGGTCGGCTCGGGCCGGATCAGCATCTTGCCGCTCTCGAGCTTGGAGAGGTCGAGCACGTCGTTCACGAGCCCGAGCAGCGTCCGGCCGCTCACGAGGATCGAGTCGATCGCCTGGTCGCGCTCGGCCGGGGTCTCGAACCCCGTCCTGAGCATCTCGGTGTAGCCGATGATCGCGTTGAGCGGCGTCCGGATGTCGTGGCTCACGGTGGAGAAGAAGTAGCTCTTCGCGCGAGCCTTCTCGAGGTCCGTCTCGCGCTCGCGGCGCACGAGGATGCGGTAGAGGACGAACAGCAGCCCGAACGAGAGGACCGTGGCGGCGGTCTGGACGGAGCTGTCGCGGTTCACGGTGCGTTCGGCGGCGGCCACCGCGGCGCGGGTTTCGTCCGGGTCCCAGGCGGACGCCTCGGCGCGCTCGAGGATGCGGACGCCCGCGTCGTGCGCGGAGCGGCGGACCCAGAGCACCGAGAGGCCGAGGATCACCGCGAGGAGCGAGACCCACACGACGGCGGAGCGCCCGAACCGGTGGCGGACGTCGCGCCGGAAGACGGACAGGAAGACGACGAGCCCCGCGAGGCACCAGAGCGCGAGCGCGAGGTGGGATTCGGTCGCCATCGGAGCGTCGTCCGAGAGCAGCGGCAGCGCGAAGAGCACGGCCATCGCGACCGAGAGCGCAAAGCCGGCGGCGCCGCACGCGGCCGAGCGGCGCCGCCCCTCGGCGCGCGCCGTCTTGAACACCGCCGCCGACGCGTAGGCGTAGGCGACCGCGGCGCCGGCGAGCGCCATGTCGAGGATGACGCCGACGATCGTCCGCCCGAGCGGCGACGTGACGAGCGAGACGGCGGCGATGGCGATCGCGGCGTTGCGAGGGGATCCGTCCGCGCCGCGGCGCCCGAACCACGCGGAAGCGCGCCTTCGCCGCGATGGCCGCGGCGATCGAGCCGGCGGTACGGGGATTGCAGACGCGGCTGCATCTCAGGCGCGGTTTTTCCTCGCTGGTGCTGACGCTGTTCCTGCTCTTTGTGCTCGGCGGGCTGCTGTCCCTGCTCGGGACGGCGCTGACCGGCGAGGCATACGCTCTGCTGCGCCGGGTTCCGGCGCTGCTCGCCGCGATCCCCGATGCGCTGCGGGGATTGCTCGCGCGGCTGGAGCGTTACGCCGCCCTCTGCCCGCCGTGGCTGCGCGAGGCTGCGGAAGACGCGCTGACCCGCTCCGTCGCCGACGTGGGGGCGTTGCTGAGCGCGCTGACCGAACGCCTGCTCGCCGCGCTCGGTTCCCTTGTCGCAGCGCTGCCGCGCCTCATGCTCGCCGCCGCGACCTCCGTCCTTGCGATCTACTTTACATCGTCCTCCCTGCCGGAGCTGCGTTCCATTCTCACGCGGCGCACCTCAGCCGAGACGCGACGAAAACTTGCGTCGCTGCGGCGCGTGTTCGGCCGCTCGGTCTCCCGCTGGCTGCGCGCGGAGCTGACGCTCTGCGCCGTGACCTTTGCGGAGCTGCTGGCGGGCTTCTGGTTCCTGCGCCAGCCCTACGCGCTGCTGCTGGCGTTTCTCATCACGCTGGTGGACGCGCTGCCGGTGTTCGGCACCGGCACTGTGCTGCTCCCGTGGGCGATTGGCGCGGTGCTGATGCTGAATACG
>JAFPUX010000308.1 GCA_017413145.1 Kiritimatiellia bacterium
GAGGCGCCGCCGCCGCCGGCGGAACCGGCGCCCGCCGCGGCCCCGGCCGTCTTCGAAGCGCCCGCCCTCTAGGGCGGAGCGGCGGCTACGGCGTCTTGGCCGACCGCGCCGCGCGGCGCTCCCGCTCGTTCTTCCAGAACGACTGGAGGTCGCGCGCGAAGCGGTCGAGCAGGCGCGTGTCGGAGCCGTCCGGACCCATCTCGAACGCGGCGAACGTCGCGCGGACGGGATCGCCGCGCTTCTCCATCTCCTCGAAGAGGGTCGGCAGCACCTTCGCGTAGGGATCGCCGCGCACCGACGGCGCGCCGCGGTAGAGGAAGAACATGACGGCGTAGGCGAGCGAGTAGTTGCGGTGCACGTTGCCGCCGGCCGGCCGGTAGAACGCCCGCGGATCGGCGAAAAGCAGGCTGCGGACGAGGTCGCGCCACTGCGCGTCGGAAAGGGTTTTCGCGAGCGTTTCGAGGCGTTTGGCGTGGTGTTCGTCCTCCGTCGCCTTCCACCCCTCCCGGCCCTGCGGCTCGTAGGCCTCGAACACCTCGGCCGTCCCCTCGTTGAACCACGTCGGCGCGTTCGCGCCGTTCCACGCGGCGAAGAGATACTGGTGGAAGCCCTCGTGCCGGACCGTGGCGTTCGGGTCCGTCGTCCAGCCCCGGACGAACGGACTGATCACGAGCTCGCGGCGCGAGCCGTCGAAGATGCCGGCGGACTGGTTCGGGTCGAGCAGGACGCCGCTCTCCGCGACGTAGGCCGTGTAGTCCTCGCGCTTGCGGAAGACGCGAACGACGCTCGTCTGGGCGATCGTCCGCTTGAACGGCGGCACGAGCGCCTCGTAGCGCGGGTGCAGCGATTCGAGCATGAGCAGCAGCGTGTCGCCGCGGCGCGCGGCGTTCGCGTCGTCGGAGAGCAGGATGTAGTTCTCCGAATCCATGTGCCACCAGTCGTCCAGCAGCGCCACGCTCTCGCGGGCGCGGCGGCGGGCGTCGTCCTCGCGGACGGGACCGCCGCCCTGCGTGAGTCGTTCGCGCTGCTTGGCGAAACGCGCGCCGCCGGACGGCGCGGCCTTGCCGAGGCGGATCCCGCCGAGGAACGACATGCGGAGCGTCCGGTCGAACGAATCGTCGCGGGGCGGCGCCGCGAGGCGGAACACGACGGCGTACCACGCGCAGGGCGGCTGCGCCGTGCGCGCCGGATGGAACCGGAGGAGGAACGCCCGAACGGCCGGGTCGGCGCAGGGGACGCTCCACCCCTCCGCGATGCGCTGCTGGTTCGTCTGCACGCGCTCCGGCTTGCGCGCCGGGTCGGGCTCGACGTCCGCGAACGCGCGCAGCCACGCGGCGAGCTCGGACGGCGACGCCTCCGCGGCGAGCGACTGGTCCGGATCGTGCAGGATCTTCTCGAACGTCTCCTTCGCGACGTCCGTCCCCGCGACGCCGGGCGGCAGCTTGCAGAGCACGCGCCCGAGCGTCATGGCGTTGCCGGACTTGTCCTCCCAGGCGCCGGCGGTCTGCGTCGTGCGCCACAGCTCGTCCATCGGCGACCGGTCCTCGAACCATTCGCGGGCGCCGTCGGTCCACTTGTAGCGCAGCACGGGCACGGGCCGCGCGGGAATCTGCTTGGCGCCCTGCAGGCCGGGCAGCTCGAGGCCGAGCTCCTCGACCGGCACCGTGTCGCGGAACTCCGGCGGGCGGGGCTGCGGCGCCGCGCCCGCGGCGAACGCCGCCGCGGCGAGCGC
>JAFPUX010000309.1 GCA_017413145.1 Kiritimatiellia bacterium
CAGGCCGGCGGCGCCGGCATAGCCTGCCTCTCGCTGAACGGACTGATCACGCATTGCGTCATCACGAACAACTTCGCGACCCGCGGCGGAACGTCCATCAACTACTGGCAGCAGGGCGGCGCGGCGGGCGTCCACATGCAGGCCGGCGTCCTGCGCGAATCGCTCATCGCCCGGAACACGACGAAATCCGACAACTTCGGCTCGGCCGTGTACTGCAGGGTCAACGGCGGCCAGAACGACATCCTGGTCGAAAACTGCACCATCGCCGGCAACTTCGCGGAGGACGACAACGGCGAATTCTATCCTGTCTTCTTCAACCAGCAGAGCTGGGGGGCGAACTACAATCCGCTGATCCGCAACACGCTGTTCCACGGGAACGTCGGGACCTCCGGAAGCACGAAGCTCTTCGCCGACGCCTGGGTCGCCAACGGGAACGCCACGCAGCTGGCGAACGCCTACGCGCGGTTCGTGAACTGCGCGACGGACGCGACCCTTCCTGACGGCCTCACGATGATCAACGCGGGCATTACGCTCACGGCCGGCTTCCGTCCGACGGCAGGTTCTTCGATCATCGACGCGGGCGCCGCGATGCAGTCGCCCGTCGCGCTCGACCTAGCGGGCAATCCGCGCGTGGTCGGCGACGCCGTCGACATCGGCTGCTACGAGTTTTCCGGCGGGACGAAGCCCGCCGGCGTGGTGATCTCCGTCCAGTAGGAGCCCGGAAATACATCCGACTTCGGCACGGGGGCTGCGGCATGCGCGGCGCGGACGGCGCGCGAGGCTATCCATCCGTGTAGTTGTCGGGGCGTTCGGACGTGTGCTAGACTTCGCGGCCATGAAAGCGAAGAACAAGGCCGGCGCAACGACGCCGACGGAGGCGCTGGCCGCGCGCGTGCTCGGGGAGGAGCGGGCCGCGGCGCTGCGGTTTGAGGATGCGCCGGCGGCCTCGTACCGCGCGGAGGGCGGGCGGATCGTCGTCGCCGGACCCACGGAAGGCGACCGCGCGATGGCGCTCGGCGCGTACCTGCGCGACGTCGCGGAGGGGCACTGGAGCTGGTGCGGGTCGCGCTTCCCGGAGACGTTGCCGCTCCCGGCGGCGCCGGCGACGGTCGCGCGCTCCGGCGAGATCGCCCTCGCGTACAACTACTGCACGCTTTGCTACACGGCGGGCTACCGCGGCGAATCGTGGTGGCGGGAGGAGATCGACCGTCTCGCGCTGTACGGTTTCAACCGCGCGCTCGTCATCGCGGGGCTCCCGAAGGTCTGGCAGCTCGTGCTGCGCGAGCTCGGCATGGACGAGGCGGAGATCCGCGCGTTCATCCCCGACCTCGCCGCGACGGCCTGGTGGGCGATGGGCAACCTCGAGGGGACGGGCGGGCCCGTCCCGCAGGAGGTCGTCGAGCGCGACGCCGCGCTCGGGCGCTTCCTCGTGCGCGAAATGCGCGCGCTCGGCATCGAGCCCGTCCTGCAGGCCTTCACGGGGCTCCTCCCGAGCGCGATGGGTCGCGATCCCGCGCGGTACGGGCTCGGGAGCGTCCGGTTCTTCGAGCAGGGGACCTGGGGCGGGCTGCAGCGCCCGGTCGTAATGGACCCGACCGACCCGGCCTTCGCGCGTCTCGCCGACGTCTGGTACCGCAACCTCTTCCGCGTCTACGGCACCGACCGCGCCGCGGCCTTCGCGGGCGACCTCTTCCACGAGGGCGGCAACAGCGAGGGCGTCGACGTTACGGCCGCGTTCCGCGCCGTCCAGGCGGCGCAGCAGAAGGCCTCGCCCGGCGCCACGTGGATGGTACAGGCGTGGGGCAGGAACCCGACCGACGAAATGGTCGCCGGGCTCGATCCGGCGCTGAGCCTCGTCGAGAATCTCGTCTACGACATGGCGCACGGCGAGGAGGGCGCGCGGTCGTGGGGCGGGCTCCCCTCCATCTGGTGCGAGCTGCTGAACTTCGGCGGCAACCACGGGCTCTACGGCGGGCTCGACGTCGCCGAGCAGGCGCCGGACGGCCACGGCTGGGGGCTGCTTTCCGAGGGGCTGGAGACGAATCCGCGGTTCTACGAGGCGTTCACGCGCCGCATCACGGGCGGGCGCGCCGAGCCCGACGCGGCCTACGCGCGCTGTCGCTGGGGAACGGACGACCCGCGCCTCGTGGAGGCGCTCGGCCTGCTCCGCCGGAGCGTCTACTCCGTTCCGCAGCGGCAGGAGGGGACGCTCGAGTGCGTGTATTGCGCGTTCCCGGCGTGGGAGGTCGCGAGCGCCTCGACCTGGGGCCCGAAGACCGGTTTCTACTACGATCGCGCCGACGTCGTGCGGGCTCGCGACCTGCTGGAGGCCGTCGCGAAGGAACGGCCGGAGCTGCTCGGCGTCGAGACCTTCGTCTACGACCTCGTGGACCTGCGCCGGCAAGTTCTTTCCGACCGCGCGCGCGACCTGATGCCGTCGTTGCGCACGGACGCCGCGGCGCGCGCGGAATTCCTCGCCGGCATGCTGGAGATGGACCGCGTCCTCGCCGCGTCGCCGTACTTCCGGCTGGACCGCTACGAGAAGCTCGCCGCGGAGCTCGACCCGGACCACGGTCCCGGGGCCGTGAAGCGCATGTACACCACCTGGGTCGAGCCGTCCGGCGTGCGCCGCACGCTCGACGACTACGCGCACCGCCAGCTCTCGGGGCTGATGGGCTACTACTACGGGCGCTGGACGCAGTTCTTCGCGTCGGAGACCGCCCCGGCGGAACGGGGACAACCACAATGAACGGAAAAGGAATGAAAGCGATGTGCGCTCTGGGCGTCGGCCTCCTGGGGGCCGGAACGGCCGCGGCCGAATTCTTCGACGACGTCAAGATCCCGATGCGGGACGGCGTGCATCTCGCCGGCGACCTCTACCTCCCGACGAACCGCGCGGAGAAGGTCGGCTGCCTTCTCTCGTTCTCGCCCTACGACGCGACGGGGGCCGGCAAGCCCTGGTTCCCGGAGCGCGCCGAGGAGTGGGGCGTCGCCACGCTCGCCGTGGACTGCCGCGGGCGCTGCCATTCCGAGGGCGTCTTCGAGCCGTGGGAGGGGCGCCTCGTGGACGACGCCGACGACCTCCTCTCGTGGATCGCCGCGCAGCCGTGGTCGAACGGCCGCGTCGTGACGGTCGGCGGCTCCTATCCCGGCAACACGCAGCTCGCGTGCCTCAAGAGCGCGAACCCCGCGCTCGTCGCGTGCGCGCCGTCGGTCATCGTCTTCAACCCGCATTCCATCAACTACGCGCCGGGCGGCGTCCTCGTCCCCGAGTTTTTTCAGGGGTGGCATTCGGCCCTCGCCTCGCCGGAAAGCTGGCAGGAGCTCGCGCGACATCCGGACCGCGACGACGCGTACTGGACGGAGCGGTGCGACCTGAGGAACCTCGCCGCGGCGAAGGGCCGCGCGTTCTACCAGGCCGGGTGGTTCGACATGCTCGGCGTCGAGACGTTCGAGTCGTTCGCGCTGATGCCCGAGGGCTCGTTCCTGCGCGTGGGGCCCTGGAGCCACGGCGTCAACACCTTCGACAAGCCGGAAATCGACTACTCCAAGGTCGCGGGAGCGGCCGTGACGGAGGACGCGGAGGTCGAGTTCCTGCGCTCCGCGCTGGAAGGGCGCCCGGGCGCGACCGCGAAGCTTCCCGGAAAGATGCAGATCTTCGTGATGGGCGCGAACGTCTGGCGGTACGAGAACGAGTGGCCGCTCGCGCGGACCGTCTACCGGAAGCTCTTCTTCGACGAGGGGTTCGGCCTCTCCTTCGACGCGCCGAAGGGCGGGGCGGGGGAGGACGCGTTCGCGTACGACCCGGAGAACCCGGTCCCGACGAAGGGCGGGCGCATCATCCACGCCGGAGGGCAATACTCGCAGGCGGAGATCGAGGCGCGCGACGACGTCCTCTCGTACACGACCGAGACGCTGGCGGAAGATTTGGAGGTCACGGGCAAGGTGACGGCGTCGCTCGTCGCGAAATCCACGGCGAAGGTCGCGGACGTCGCGGTGAAGCTCGTGGACGTTTATCCCGACGGAACGCCGTACAACGTCCTCGACTCCATCTGCCGCGGCTCGTTCGCGGCGGACGCCCCGGCGAAGCTCGACTTCCGCGTGGACGTCACGAGCTACGTCTTCAAGAAGGGGCACCGGGTCCGCGTCGAAATCGCGGGCTCCAACTCGCCCCACTACGAGAAGGCCCCGGACCCCGCCACGACGCGCCTCGTCCGCGGCGAATCGCATCTCGTGCTCCCGACGGTCCCCGCCGGAAACTGATCCGCGCGGCCTTCCGGCACTTATACTTTCGTATGATTGTCCGGAAACGGGCCGCGTGGTAGAGTGACGTCGTGCTTCCACCCAAGGGGAAATCCATGAACGCCACGACCCGACCGATTGTGTTTCTCGCGCTGGCAACCGTTTCGGTTGCGGCGCTGTCCGCCGTCCCCGCGCATGCGGACGCACTCCAACCCGCGTCGACCCCCGCCGAGACGCGGGTCCGGATCCAGAACGCGATCGACGCGGCGGCGAACGCGTCCCCCGCCGGGACCGTCACGCTCGGTTCGGGCGACTTCAAAATCGACGCGCAGCTGATGGTGACGGGCGGCGTGGCGGTCGTCGGCCAGGGCTGGGAGAACACGACCCTCCGGCAGACCGCCGCCGACCGCGTCGCGACGCTCGAGGACGGGTCGCGGCTCGAGGGCGTCACGGCGAGGGACGGAAACCTGACGGCCAACTGGTCGCATGGCGCCGGCCTGTACGTCAAGGACGGCACGGTCTCGCGGTGCCGCGTCTGGTACAACCAGTCCACGGCAAAGGCCAACGTCTGGGGGGTCGGCGTGCACATCGAGTCCGGCACGATCGACCATACCATCGTCGCCTTCAACGGATTGACGGCAAATACAAGCGGCGGCGGCGGCATCGGAACCCACAACACGTCCGGAACCATCACGATCGACACCTGCCTTGTCTACGGCAATACCGCCCAAGGTTCCGACAATGAATCCAAGGGCGGCGGCGTCTGCATCTACTTGGGCGATCCGACGGTCACGATCCGGAACACGACGATCGCGGGCAATTCCTCGAGCGGTTCGGGCGGCGGCTTCTTCAACGGATCCTACGGAAACAAGGTGAAGCTCGTGAACGCCATCGTCGCGGGGAATTCGGCCCCGTCCGACGCCGACGCCGCCTCCGGCACGCTCGCGTCCGGTTCGTCGAACAACCTCGTCGGCGGCAACGCATGGTTCGTCAACGCGGCGAACCGCGACTACCACCTGGGCGCGAGGTCTTCCGCGATCGGGGCGGGCACGGCCTGGCAAGGCATCGACAAGGACCTCGACGGCGCCGCGTTCGCCTCGCCGCCGTCGATCGGCTGCTACGAGTTCTTCGGCACGCCGATGGTCAAAGACCCCGTGTTCGACCCCGAGACCGGCGTCACGTTCAACCCGACGGTCGCCGTGGCGCTCTCGTGCGGGACGGACGGCGCGACAATCCGCTACACGGTCGACGACTCGGATCCGACGGAGACGAGCGAGGCCTACTCGGAGCCCGTCGTCCTCTCCGCCACGACGACCGTCAAGGCCCGCGCCTACAAGGCGGGGATGCTCGCGAGCGACGTCGTCTCCGCGACCTACACGCTCGGGACGCCCACGCCGCCCGAACTGGGCGAGGTGACGGTGGAGCCCGGGTCGACGTCGGCGATCATTTCCGGCGAAATCCTCGACGTCGGCAACAACCTCGCCACGTCCTGCGACGTGTATCTGGCGTACGACACGAAGTCGAGCCGCCTCGGCGCGCCGACGCTGGTCGTCTCCGGCGCGACGACCGCGTTCAGCTACCGGATCCGGGGCCTGGACCCGGGCACGACGTACTACTACGCGCTCGTGATTTCCAACAACGCCCAGATCGCGAAGACGGCGTCGGCGCGTGGCCAGTTCGCGACCTCGGACAAGCAGGGGCTCCAGCCGGTCGCCGGCGATCCCCCCGCGACCCGGAGCCGCATCCAGGAGGAGATCGACGGGGCGGCCGCCGAAACTCCCGCCGGAACCGTCGTCCTCGGCGAAGGCGTCTTCGAGATCGACGCGCAGCTGATGGTGACGGGCGGCGTGCGCGTCGTCGGCCTCGGCTGGGAGAAGACGGTCGTCAAGCAGACGGCCGTCGGCAGCACCACCCGCTGCGCGACCGTAAGCGGCGGCGCTCGGCTCGAGGGCGTGACGCTGACCGGCGGCCACACTCGCGCAAAGTTCGAGGACGGGGCCGGCGCCCTTGTCGACAACGGGACGATCTCGTGGTGCTGCATCACCAACAACCAGACGGGCGACGCACATTACGCCCAAGTTACCGTCAACAACATCTATGGCGCGGGCGTGAGGATCAAGAGCGGTTCCATCGACCACTCGATCATTGCAAACAACACGGCGTACATGAACGGCGGCGGAAACAGCCACGGCGGCGGCCTCGGCGTCCAGAACCCGGCGGGGCCCGTCTTGGTCGAAACCTGCCTCTTCTACGGCAACCGCGCGCCGAGCGGCAAGGGCGGCGCCATCTGCGCCGAATTGGGGAACAACCACCAGCTGCTGACGGTCCGCAACACGACGATCGCGAACAACGAGGCATCCGGCGTCGGAGGCGGCGTGTACGTGTCGGAGTATTATGCCGCCAACAAGTTCAGCTTCGCCCTCGCCAACACCATTCTCGCCGACAACGTCTCGGGCGGCGAAGGCTCCGACCCGAACCTCGCGCTGCCCGACAACGAGACAATCGTGTCCGGCTACGCGGCGCGGTCCTTCGGCAACCTGTTCGCGAACGGCACGCCGGCCCTGGGCACGAATTCCACGAGCGTCGCGGGGTCCGGCGCGAAGTGGTTCGTCAAGCCGGAAAACGGCAACTACCACCTGCCGTCCGGCTCGTTCGCCGTCGGCACCGGCAAATGGTACCAGGGGATCGCCGAGGACCTCGACCGCTCCCGCCGCCTCAAGAAGCCCGCCGCGGGCTGCTACGAGGCGCAGTTCTGCACGATCATGATCCTCCGCTAGCCGCACGCCGGACGGCCGCCGGCACCATGGACGCAACCAAACGATGAACACGAAATGCATTCTCGCGGCCGCCCTGGCGGCGGCCGCCTTCGCCGCGCAGGGCGGGGAGAAGGTCGTCAAGACCGGCGACAAGCTCGTCTTCACGGGCGACTCGATCACGGAATTCGGCAAGAACCGGACGCACGGCTACGTGAACCTCGTCGTGAAGGGGCTCGCCGCGAACGGCATCGTCCCGGACTGGGAGGGCGTCGGCATCCAGGGCGACACGTCCGGCGACATGCTGGCGCGCTTCGACGCCGACGTCGTCGCCAAGAACCCGAAGATCGTGACGATCTCCGCGGGCGTGAACGACATCTACAAGCACGTCGACTTCGCGACGTACTGCCAGAACGAGCGGGCGATGGTCGCGAAGGTCAAGGCGGCGGGCGCGAAGGCCGTCCTGCTTTCGCCGACGACCGCTGGATATGGCGAGACCGACACCGACGAGCTCCGCCGGTTCGTGGGCGGCGTGAAGGGGATCGTCGCCGACGAAGGGCTGGTCTACGCCCCGACGTACGAGCACTTCCGCGCGTGGATGAACGACCCCGACAAGCCGGTCCTGGCGCGCATGGCCAACGCCGACCTGCGCATCACGTGCGACACGGTCCACATGTCCCCCGCGGGCGACCGCCAGATGGCCCGGGCGACGCTCAAGGCCTTCGGCCTCGACCCGGACGAGCTCTCCGCCGCGGAGGCGGCGTGGAACGCGGACGAGTCGCTCGTCCCGCTCGTCGTGCCCCCGTCCTCCACGGCCACGATCACGGTCAACCTCACCGCCGCCGAGGCGCAGGCCGTCGCCGGGCTTTCGATCAAGCAGATCCTCGACCGCGGCATCCCCTCGCTCGCCGCGAATCCGGCTCTCGAGACCGAGGGGAGCGGAGCTTCGACCGCGATGACGGTCACGTCCACGTCCTGCAACTTCTCCTACCGGACGTACGACCAGCTCGTCGCCGCCGCCGCCAAGCTGGGGATCCGCGTCGACGAGGCGGTCCGGTGCGCCATCCTCCGCGGCGCGCGCGACGCCTCGGCGCTCGTCCCGGGCGCGCCGGTCGTCGAGATGAACGGCGTCCGTTGCGGGTCGACGACCGCGACGTTCGACGCGACGATCCGATCCGTCGGCGCGACCGCCGGCTCCTGCGACGTCCTTCTCCGCTTCGGCACGGCGGCCGACTCCCTCGGCGCCGCCGAGCGCATCGCCGTCGGCGAAATCGACTCGTTCGACGTCCTCCGGAAGGGCCTGCAGCCGGACACGACCTACCACTACGAGCTGACGTTCGTCAACAACGCGACGACGCCGCAGAGCGCGGTCGTCGCCGGCAGCTTCCGGACGATGTCCGCCGGCGCCGCGATCGAGCCTTCCGGCGGCGACGACGCGGCAACCATCCAGGCGGCGATCGACGCGGCCGCGCCGTCGCACGGCACGGTGACGCTCTCCGGCGGCGTCTTCACGCTCGGCGCCGAGCTGATGGTGACGAACGGCGTCACGCTCGCCGGCCAGGGGATGGCGGAGACCACGCTCCGGCAAACCGCCCCGCAGCGCGTCATGACCGTCAAGAACGGCTCCCGCGTCGAGAAACTCGCAATGACGGGCGGCAACACGACGGCCAACTGGACGCACGGCGCCGGCGCCTACGTCGCGGACGGCGCGATCTCGCGCTGCCACATCCACCACAACCGCGCCAAAGGCAACAACGTCTACGGCGTCGGCGCGTTTTTCGAGAAGGGCTCGATCGACCACTCGATCGTCGCCTTCAACACGGGCACCGACACGGGCGCCGGCGGCGGCATCGCCCACTACAACACCGCCGGAACGATCGTCGTCGACACGTGCCTCGTCCACGGCAACGTCCGGACGAACGGACGGGGCGGCGGCGTCGCGATCGTCATGAACAACCCGACCGTGACGATCCGCAACACGACGATCGCCGGGAACGCCGCGAGCTCGACGGGCGGCGGCCTCTCCGACGAGACCTACAACCACAAGATCACGCTCGTGAACTGCATCGTCTCGGGCAATACGGCGGGTTCCGGCGACGCCAATGTCGCCGGCACGCCCGCGTCCGCTTCGTCGAACAACCTCCTCGGCGGCGCCCCGGCGTTCGTCGACGCGGCGAACGGAGACTACCATCTGACCGCGAACTCGCCCGCGAAGGGCGCGGGCGCGGCCTACGAGGGCATCGGCGACGACCTCGACGGCGTCCCGTTCGCCGATCCGCCCTCGATCGGCTGCTACGAGTACGACGGCTCCGCGCCGCCGCCGGCCGCCCGGCCCCGGGTGACGTTCAGCGTCGACTGA
>JAFPUX010000310.1 GCA_017413145.1 Kiritimatiellia bacterium
CTGCTGCTGTTGTTGCTGCTGCTGGCCTTGTTGCTGTTGTTGCTGCTGCTGGCCTTGTTGCTGTTGTTGCTGCTGCTGGCCTTGTTGCTGTTGTTGCTGCTGCTGGCCCTGTTGCTGTTGTTGCTGCTGCTGGCCCTGCTGTTGCTGCTGCTGTTGGGCGTTCGGGTCGAGCTTGCCGTCCCACGGCTCCTTCTTGCGGTTCGGATCCCACTGGCCGTCCTTCGGCGGCTCGTCCGGGGCGTTCGGGTCCTTCTTGCCGTCCCACGGGGCGTGCTCGGCGTTGGGATCCCACTGGCCGTCCTTCTGCTCGTCCTGGGCGTTCGGGTCCTTCTGGCCGTCCCACGGGGCGTGCTCGGCGTTGGGATCCCAGTCGCCGATCGGGACTTCGGCGGTGGGGTCGCGCTCGCCGTCCCACTTGCGGTCGGCGTTCGGGTCGCCTTCCGCGTTCTGCGTTTCGGCGTCGGGATCGCGCTCGCCGTTCCAGTCGCGCTGGGCGTTGGGGTCGCCCTGCATCTGCTGCATCTGCGACGGGTCCATCGGCTGCATCTGCGACGGATCCATGTTCTGCTGGTTCTGCTGGTTCTGCGCCATCTGCGAAGGATCCATCTGCGAGGGGTCCATCTGGGACGGATCCATCTGCGACGGGTCCTGCATCGAGCCTTCGGCGAGCTTCTTGGAGAGCTCGTCGATGGCCTTGGCGGCCTCGTCCATCTTGTCCTTGCCGCTCCGGAGGGCGTCCTCGGCGCGCTCCATGGACTTGGCCAGGTCGCGGCGGACGGGCTCGCTGGCGTGGGTGATCGCCTCGAGGTCCTCGGCGGTGAGCAGGTCGTCGAGGCCGCCGCCGAACTCGTCCTCGTCGCCGAAGAAGTCGTCGGTCTGCGTGGGCGCGGGCGGCGGCTCCTCCTTCTTCTTGGATCCGTCCTTTTCGTCGGCGCGCAGGCGGGCCTCCTCGGCGGCGCCGTTCGCCTCGCGGCGGGCCGTCTCGGAATCGTCGCGGGCGCCGATGACCGTCGCGGCGGCCTGGGACTTCTGGGGAATCGTCTGGACGAGGTCGTCGAGCTCGCGGCGGAGATCGGCGACGTCGTTCGCGAGCGCGCGCTGGTCGTCCGCGAGCTTGTCGGGGTCGCCGCCCTTCTCGCGGCGCCTGTCGAGGGCGTCCTGGCGGCCGGCGAGCTCGTCGAAGCGCTTCGCGAGCTCCTCGGCCTTCTCGCGCTGCTTGGCGAGCGGGTCCTCCTGGTTCTTCATCGCCTCCTGGGCGGCCTCCATGGCCTCCTCGGCGCGCTTGGCGGCTTCGGCGTTCTCCTCGCCCATCTTCTTGGAGAGCTCGTCGATCGCCTTGGCGGAGGCGGCGAGCAGCTGCGCGGCGCGCTCCTCCGCCTTCGCGGCGGCGCGCATCTCCTCGTCCATGTCCTTGCGCGGGCCGGCGGCGGCGTCGAGCGCGGCGAGGTCGTCCGCGGTGAGCAGGTCGTCGAGGCCGCCGCCGAACTCGTCGTCGTCGTCGGAGCCGGACGGCGCCGGCTCCGCGGGACTCTCTTCGGCGCCCTCTTCCTTGGGCGGGTTCTTCTCGTCCTCGACGCGGAGGCGGGCCTCCTCGGCGGCGTTGCGGGAGCGGTCGCGGGCGGAGTTGGCCTCGCGGCGGGCGTCGGAGACGGGGTTGGACGGGTCGTCCAGCGCGCGGGTCGGGAGAGAGCGCACGAGGGCGCCGACTTCGCGGGCGAGCTCCTCGGCCTCGCGGGCGAGGGGCTCCTGGGCGGCGACGAAGCGCTCGGTATCGGTCGCGGCGGGGTCGAGCGAGGACGTGGCCTTGACGAGCGAGTCGTGCGGCGGCTGGGCGTAGGGGTCCTTGCCGAGCGCGTCGGCGGTGTTCTCGAGCGCCTGCTGCTTGCGCGCGAGGGCGGCGTAGCGCTTGGCGAGGTCCTCGGCCTGCTCGCGCTGGGCGGCGAGCGGGTCGGCGGACATCTCGTCCTTCTTCTTCTTGAGCTCGTCGAGGAGGGCCTTCTGCTTTTCCTCCCAGGCCTTCTTCTCCTCCTCGGTCATCTTCTTGCCGAGCTCGTTGGCGAGCATCTTCTGCTTGTCGGAGAGCTCGGTGAGCTCCTGGGCGGCCTTGAGCTCCTTCTCGAGCGCCTTGCGCTTCTCCTGGAGATCCTTGGCGGCGTCGGCGGCGCCGTCGAGCTTCTCGAGGAGCTTGTCGATCTCGGAGACGCGGTCCTCGGGCTTGGCGGCGATCGCCTCGTCGGCCTTCTCGCGGGCGGGCTTGAGCGTCTCCTCGAGCAGGTCCTTGGCGTCCTTGGCGAGGGCGGCCAGGTCGCCGTCCTTCATCTCGCGCATCATCTCGCGGGCCTTGTCTTCGGCCTTCGCGATGGCCTCCTTGGCCTCGGCGAGCTTCTCGGCGGCCTGCTCGGGGCGGTTGGCGAGCTGCTCGCGGCGGGCTTCGCGGGTGCGGTCCATCGCGTCGCGGAGGTTCTTCTCGATGGTCTCGGTCTTCGCCTTCGCCTTCTCGCCGGCCTGCTGGAGGCGCTTGGAGCCGAGCGTGCGCGCGGCGCCGTCGAGACGGACGACGATCACGGGCGAAAACGCCTCGTGCGGGCCGCCGAGGGACGGCGGCAGGTTGTCGCGGGCGCGGAGACGGAACTGCGCGCCGGCCTTCGGGGCGACCGGAAGGTCGGAGAGGCGGATTTCGGCCGCGCCGGAGCGGACGGGCGCCACGGAGCCGGACGGCTCGGCGGGGAGCGGGCGCAGGTCGTGCCACGCGCCGGAGTCGACCTTGGCCTGGAGCATCGGCGCGGAGACGCCGAAGTCGTCCTTGAGCTCGTAGGCGACCGGAACGGTGCCGTGGGCGGGGAGCGTGAAGACGAGGTTGGTCGGGGACGTGAACGCGATCGCCGGGACTTCGTCCTTGAGAACGGAGATCGAGTGCGCCGTCGGCGCGTTCGTGAAGCCGTTGTCGTCGAAGAGCCGGATTTCGTAGGAGCCGGCGTTCTGCGCGGTGACGGGGAACTCCCACGAGACGGGCGAGCCGTCCGTCTCCTCCGCGGCGAGGACGTGGTCGTCCGCGAAGGCGAGCTGCGCGTGGACGGGGCGCTTGGGCGTGCCGTTCGGGACGATGCGGAGCGCGACGCGCGTGCCTTCGACGGCGGAGACGTCCAGCTCGCCCTCCTCGAGCGTCTTCGGCGCGGCGCCGGTGTAGGCCGGGAAGTTCAGCGTGACGGTCGGCTTCTCGAACGCGGGGATCGGCAGCGCGACGACGTCGTAGGCGCGCGTGACGGCGCTGCCGCAGACGACGTAGTAGGAAAACGACTTGTCGACGGAGGCGATCGTGTGGGCGTAGTGGCGGACGCCGGTGCCGTCCTCTTCCGTCGCGGCGCTCTCGGCCATGCGTTCGGACGTTTCGCCCGTGGAGCGGTCGAGCGGACGGCAGCGCACGTAGGCCTTGCCGGGGAAACCGCCGACGACCGCGAGGTGGATCGTGTAGGGTTCGCCTTCCAGCACGAATTCGTCGCGGCCGGGCGCGACGTGCAGGCTGTCGGCCCAGACGTTGTCGATCTCGGCGGCGGGGACGACGGCGCGGGCGAAGAGGCGCCCCACGTCGTCCGGCCAGACGAGGAACAACACGGTGAGCACGAGCACCGCGGCGGCGGTCAGGAAGAAGCGGGGCTTCACGGTGCGGATCGAGAACTCGCGGCTCGGCGAGAGCCCGCGCACGTCGCTCTCGGCGGCGCTCTTCACGACGTCGAGCAGCAGTTCCGAGCCTTCGCCCACGGCGTCCGGCATCGAGAGCAGCTCGACGACGGTGGAGAGGCGTTCCTGCAGCTCCGGGTGGTTGCGCTCGAGCAGCGCGGCCAGACGCGCCGGCGTGAACTTCTGCGAAAGCGGTTTCACGAGCGTCTGCCGCGCGACGACCGCGACGGCGCCGACGCCGATGGCCCAGAGGATCCAGCGCACGGTGTGGCCGGTGAACGTGACCATGTAGTCCACCGCCATGCTCACGAGGATCGCGATGAGCGCGGTCGCGAGCACGGCGAAGAGGCCGCGCAGGAAGAGGATGCGCCGGATGCGCGCGGCAGCGGCGCGCAGCTTGCGTGAGATCTCGCGCGGCAGCGCCGAGAACGGGATGTCGGGGATGCGGGAGCTGGCGAGCGGCGTCGACGCCGCCCCGCCGCCGAAGCGTGGGAAGTTCATGGCGCGGATTCTACCACCTTCCCGCGCGCGCGGCAAGCCGTTTTCCGCGTCCTTGACGCGCCGGCGGGGCGTCTGGTATTCTCGGGACCGGAACGGACGCCCGGCGCGCCCGGTCCCGGAGGAACCGAAACCATGCGCGCAACCA
>JAFPUX010000311.1 GCA_017413145.1 Kiritimatiellia bacterium
CTCGCCGAGCGCGAGGCCGCGCTTGCGGCGCACCCGTCGGCAACCTCGTGATGCCCTTCATGCCGTGGTGCACGACCGTCCCGAAGGAGGGCGGCGCGCCCGGAGAGCGCGAGGCGTTCGCGCTCTCCCGCGGGCTCTTCGCCGAGTTGTACGACCGTCTCCACGCGATCGGCGGCATGGAGCCGGGACCCGAGCACTGGCGGCCGTTCTCAGAGACGCACCTGCGCGTCGCGCTCGACCGCATGTGCGCCGAGGCTGGCGTGAACGTGCTTTTCCACGCCGCGCTCGCGGACGTCGAGAAGGACGGCGGCCGCATCGCCGCCGCGACGTTCGCGTGCAAGGCCACGCGCGTCCGCGCCGCGGCGCCGGTCTTCGTCGACGCCACCGGGGACGCCGACCTCGCCGCGATGGCGGACGTCCCGTTCCGCGTCGGACGCGAAGCGGACGGCCTCTGCCAACCGATGACGCTCTGCTTCCGCATTTCGGGCATGAAGGAGGACCCCGACTGGGCCCGGCTCGGCGCCGACTGGAAGGCGGTCAACGAGCGCTGGCGCGAGCTGCAGGCCGCCGGGAAAATCTCCAACCCGCGCGAGAACCTCCTCCTGTTCCGTCCGATGGAGGCCGGCACCATCCACTTCAACTCCACGCGCGTGATCAAGCTCGACCCGACCGACCCGTGGGCGCGCTCCCGCGCCGAGGCCGTGGCACGCGAGCAGGTCCTCGAGATCGTCGAGTTCCTGCGGCGCGAGTTCCCCGCGCGCTTCGGCGACATCCGGATCACCGCGTGCGCGCCGGCCGTGGGCGTCCGCGAAAGCCGCATGATCGAGGGGCTCCACGTCCTGACGGCGGACGACCTGCTCGCGCTGACGCGCTTCCCGGACGCGATCGCCGCCGGCAACTACGACATCGACATCCACAGCCCGGACGGCTCCGGCACGAGCCACCACTACTTCGGGCCGGGCGAGTGGTACACCATCCCCTACCGCTCGCTGCTGCCGCGCGAGGGCGCGGACAACCTGCTCGTCGCGGGCCGCTGCATTTCCGCCACGCACGAGGCGCAGGCGTCGATCCGCGTCATGCCGATCGTGACGACGCTCGGCCAGGCGGCCGGCACGGCCGCCGCGCTCGCCTGCAAGGCCGGCGTCCTCCCGCCGGACGTCGACGCGGACGAACTCCGCGCCGCGTTGCGCGCGGACGGCGCGTTCGTCGGCTAGCGCGGTTCCGGCTTTTCCGCGCCCGCGGGGACCGCGGGCGCCGCCGGTCAAACGGGCCGGCGGCCGTCCGCGAAAACGCGCTCCGCGAAGTCGAGCGTCCAGGCCCAGTCGTAGGCGGAGAGGCCGTGCCGCCCGCCGCGGCGGACGTAGCCGAGGCGCGGGCCGACGCGGGACCCGTCGAAGTCCGCCGGGAAATCGCCGGGCGGCAGGCCGGGCAGGCCGAGCAGCTCCCATGCGGGCGACGCGGCGCGGCACGCGAGGAACTCGCCGCGCGCGTCGAACCACGCTTCGTCGAAGCCCTGTACGAGCAGCGCGCGCGGCGCGACGCACGCGAGGAGCCAGTGTTGGTCGAAGGGCAGCGCGGCTTCGTTCCCCGCGTAGCGGCGGTAGGCCGGGCAGTACCAGTGGGGGAAGGCCTTCGTTTCCGTGAAGACGGTTTCTCCGAAGAAGCGCTTGGCGAGCGGGGTGCCGCCGCCGCCGGTCTGGTTCGGGACGACGACCGCGAAGCGCTCGTCGCGCGCGCCGGCGAGGAGGGCGGCCTTGCCGAGACGCGAGCTGCCCGTGACGACCGCGCGCGCGGCGTCGATTTCTGGCTGCCGCTCCGCGAGGTCGAGGCCGCGCGAGAGCGCCCACGCCCACGCGCCGAGCGCGGTGGTCGCGGATTCGTCCGCCGGGTCGTGCGGCCCCCACAGGCCGAAGACGCCCGTCCACGCCAGCCCGAGCGGATCGCCGTGTCCGACCTCGACGTCCGGCGAGACCTGCCCGTAGCAGCAGCTCGCCACGGCGAAGCCGCGCGCGAGGAGCCACTCCGCCGGGAAGGTGCGGCGGTCGCACGTGCGGCGGTCGAAGGCGCGCATCTCCGGACGCAGGGCGAACGTGCCGTCGCGGCGGGACTCGCCGACGTGGATCCAGGCGTCGTCCGGGAGGACGACTTCCGGGTCGTCGAGCAGCGCGTGGTTGCCGTGGTAGTTGAGGAAGAGCACGACCGGGACCTTGCCGGGATTCTCGCAGACGACGCGCCCCCCGCGCACCTGCGGCTCGACGCCGGCGTGGCGGTTCGGTAGCAGCACGAGCCAGTCGAGATGCGGCCCGGTGCGGTCCGCGCGGAACCAGACGCGGCACTGGCGGCGGATGCCGAGCCCGCCGAAGGTCGGCCCCTCCTCGACGACCTCCCACTCGAACGCCTCGGGCGACGGCGGCTCGCGGCCGTACATTTCCGCGGCGAGCACGTCGAGCATCTCGCGGCGGCGCGCCGGCCAGTCGGCCGCCGCCACGGGGCGGCCGTCGGCGAAGCGCAGCAGTTCGGGCACGTCGAAGGGCGGGACCGCCGCTTCGTCGTAGTTGACCGTCGCCGGGGCGTCCGGCGGCGGCAGAGGAGGAATCGGACGATCGTGTTCCATGGCCGGAAGAGGAAAGAAAACGGCGGCGTGAGGCCGCGCGCGGTTCAGACGATCAACGAACGCATGTAGCGGATGGTCAGGTCGAGCCCGCGCTCGCCGAGGTCGCCCTTCCACGTGGCGGAGTGCGGCTCGATCGAGAGGTTGCCGGCGTAGCCCGCCTTGTAAAGCATGCCGAGCAGCGCGCGCCAATTGATTTGGTCGAGGCCCGCCGGCGGGTCGTCGACGTAGTTGCCGTTCACGCGCAGGGCGCCTTTGACGTGGACGTGGCAGAAGCGGTGCGCCCAGAGCCGCATCTCCTCCATCCAGTCGCGGCCGGCCGAGATCGAATGCGACGCGTCGAACTTGATCCAGAGGTCGGGCAGCTCGCCGTGGACCATCTCCCAGGCCGGCATGTCGTCGATGAAGCTGTTCCAGTGGCAGTTGTAGGTCGAGATCTTGACGCCGAGCGGCTTGGCGTAGTCGATCAGCGCGGAGAACCAGCCGATGGCGGCCTCGTAGTTGCGGAACAGCGACATCCCCTCGACGCGGTTGCAGCCGCAGTGGTAGACGGGGCATCCCAGGTCCGCGCACGCGGCGATCGTGGCCTTCGCCTCGTCGAGCGCCGCGGCGTTGATCTTGCCGGCTTCGTCCAGCGGCCATTCGTCGCCGTTCCAGCGGCCGCACGAGAGGATCGGCAGGCCGTGCTTTTTGACGAGGGCCTTGATTTCGTCCTTGCGGGCGACCCACTCCCGCGCGTCCTTGGCCCAGTTGAGGCAGACCTCGACGAAATCGAGCCCCTTGCCTTTCACGTATTCGAAATCGGCGTCCGTGCAGCCGTTTCGGATCATTCCGAGTTTCATCGTTGCGTCCTTTCGTTCCGGCGGAGTCCGCGGACCGTGGCGCAGACGCCGGTCGGGAAACTCCACGGAGGGGCATTCTACCGCATCTCGCCACGCCGCACAACCCCTTGACCCGTCCGTCCCGGTTCGGATAGACTTCCGACTCCGACGGAAACCGGTCCGCGGAAGCGCGAGCGGACCGTCCGAAGCCCGGAACCCACCGACCATGGACAACCCGTTTTCCCAAGCCTACCGCGACCGCTGGAACGCCGACGAACAGGCGCGCATCGACGAAGACATCGAAAAGTACCGCAAGGCCGACGCAACCGTCGCGCTCGGCGCCCCCGCCAGCGCCGAAGTGGCGGTCGAGCAGGTTTCGCACGCCTTCCGATTCGGCGCGCACACGTTCAATTTCGACCAGCTCGGCTCGCACGAACGCAACGAGCGCTACAAGGCGCTCTGGAGCGGCGCCTTCGCCGACGGCGCGCTCTTCAATTCCGGCACGGTCGCGTTCTACTGGCGCCCGTTCGAGCCCGTCGAGGGCAAGATGCGTTTCGATCCCGCGCCGGAGGACGCCGAAGACTGGTGGAACGCCTGCCCCGACCCGAAGTCGCAGCGCTTCTGGCGCCGTCCGCCGAGCGAACCCGTCGTGCGCTTCCTGGAGGAGAAGGGCGCCTGGCGCCACGGGCACCCGCTCGTCTGGTCCAACCACACGTGGCACTACCCGGACTGGCTCCTGGCCAAGCTGCCGAAGGAGATCCTCGCCGAGATGCTCACGGACGACCGCGGCGGCTCCTCGATCCTCGCGCAGCCGATGGAGACGGTCCTGAAGCGCCTCCCCGCGGACTTCCCCGCGCAGGTCGAGGGCGCGCACCGGCGCCGCATCGAGGCCATCGCCGCGCGCTACGCCGACCGCATGGACAGCTGGGACGTCTGCAACGAGAGCGCCACGGACCGGGAGGCGGGACGCCTCGTCCCCGGCGCGCCGCTCGCGCGCAGCTACGGCTACGCCTGGATGCCCGGCGACTACTGCCGCTGGGCCTTCCGCGAGGCGATGCGCCTCCTGCCGGAGAAAGCCGTCCTCTCGATCAACGACTACAAGCTCGACGCCGTCTACGCGGAACAGACGCGCGAGATGCTCGGCCTCGGCGACAAAATCGACCTGCAGGGCATGCAGATGCACCTCTTCGACCCGAAGCGGTGCGAGGAGATCGCGCAGGGTTCCGAGCTCCGCTCGCCGACGCAGGTCCGCTCCCAGATCGGCGCCGCGCACGCGCGCCCGGGCCTGCCGATCCACCTCTCCGAGATCACGATCTCCTCGCCCGGCGGCGACGAACGCGGCGAGACCATCCAGGCCGGGATCGCGCGCAACCTCTACCGCCTCTGGTTCTCGCTTCCGGACATGGCCGCCATCACGTGGTGGAACGTCGTCGACGACTGCGGCGCGCCCGGCGAGCCGTCCGTCTCCGGCCTCTTCCGCCGCGACATGACGCCGAAGAAGTCCTTCTTCGCGCTCGACCGCCTGATCAACGACGAGTGGCGCACGCGCCTCGTCGCGAAGGCCGGCGCCGACGGTTCCGTCGCCTTCCGCGGCTTCCGCGGCTCCTACCGACTCTCCTGGCGCGACGGAACCGGCGCCGCCCGAACCGCCACGGCCGAAATCCGATGAATCCTCCCCCGCTTTCCCTGAACGGTTCCTGGGCCTTCCGCTTCGAAGAAGGAGCCCTCCTCGCGGACGCCGCGATGCCGGACTTCGCCGCGTCCGGCACCATTCCCGTGCCCGCGTGCTTCGACGCGATGCCGGACTGGCTCCTCAAGCGCGGCGTCGGCCTCTACCGCCGCGCGTTCCGCCTCGACCGCGACGTCCCCGCCGCGTGGCTCCGCGTGGACGGGATGGGGCTCGTCGGCTCGTTCTTCCTCGACGGCCGCCCGCTCGGGACGAGCGCCCTCCCCTACTCCACGCTGCGCTTCCCGACCGGCCCTCTCGCCGCCGGGGAGCACGTGCTCTCCGCCGCGCTCGGCAACCGCTTCGACGAACCGCTCCTCGCGATCGCCAAACCCTACTACGACTTCTACCTGTACGGCGGCTTCTACCACGGCGTGTCGCTCGAGTTCGACGACCGCCGCCTCCGCGTCCGCACGCGCGACTTCCGCACCGGAACGGTCGAGGTCGAGGCCGTCGGCTTCGAATCGCCCGACTTCGACGCAACGCTCGTCTTCGACGGCCGCAACGCCGTCCCGGCCGCCTTCCGCGGCGGCCGCGCGGTCGTCCCCGTCCCGGACTTCCGCCTCTGGTCGCCGGAGTCGCCGAACCTCCACGAGGTCGAGCTCGACGGCGTCCGCGCGCGCTTCGGAATCCGTTCGTTCGAGGCGCGCGACCGGCGCCTGTGGCTCAACGGCGAGCCAATCGTCCTCAAGGGCGCGAACCGCCACGAGGCGCATCCGTCCTTCGGCGCGGCGACGCCCGAGGCCGTGATGTTCGCCGACGTCCAGAACCTCAAGGCGCTCGGCGCGAACTTCGTCCGCGGCGCGCACTACCCGCAGGCGGAGCGCTTCCTCGATCTCTGCGACGAGAACGGCCTCCTCGTCTGGGAGGAGTCGCTCGGCTGGGGCAACGGCACGCCGTGGAACGACCCGGGCGGGAAGGAGCTCGCCGACCCGCGCTTCCGCGCCGACCAGATCGCACAGACGCGCCTCATGGTCGAGAACTCGTTCAACCACCCGTGCGTCATGCTTCACGGTTTCCTCAACGAGTTCGAAAGCGCCTCGCCCGGCTGGAAGGCGCTGGCGGACGAACTGGCCGCCGCGATCCGGAGCTACGATTCCGGGCGGCTCGTCACGTTCGCGTGCAACCACAACGACAGCGACGTATCGAACGAGAACACGGACGTCGTCTCTTTCAACGCCTACCCCGGCTGGATCGGCTCGCAGCCCGGCACGCCGGCGGAGTTGCGCGAGCTCATCCGCAGGGATCTCGCCGCCGCCGTCGCCCACCACCGCGCGAAGTGGGGCGACAAGCCGATCATAGTGTCCGAAACGGGCGCGTGCGGCGAATACGGCCGCCACGACCCGGCCGCCGCGCAGTGGACGGAGGAGTTCGAAGCCGAATACCTCGCGGACGCCGCAAGCGCCGCGCTCTCGAATCCGGAGATCGCCGGATTCGCGATCTGGCAGCTCACGGACTGCCGCAGCTTCCACCGCGCGGGCGGCGACGTCCGCTGCAAACCCTTCGCGGAAAACCTCGCGGGCATCTACGACGGCTACCGCCGCCCGAAGCTCCCCGTCGTCGCCGCCGTGAAGGCCGCATTCGGCGTCCGCTAGCGCGTTTCAGGGAGAAAGACGACCATGAAGCGTTCGTTCCCCGGATCCATTCTGGCGGGCGCGGCCCTCGCGGCGCTCGCGTGCGGCGTTCGCGCCGAAACGCCCGCAACCATCGCCGTCGAGGGGCGCGGCCTGCCCGTCGTGCCGGGCGTCCTGCGCGACGGCGACAAGGTCGACTGGGGCTTCGCGAACTTCGTCGCGTTCGGCCCCGGCTGGGCCTACACGGCGCAGGACTACGCCGCGAAGGAGCTGAAAAAGGACGTGGTCGAGGACCCCGCGCTCGGCCGCGGGCTGCTCTACACCGGCAAGATCCGGGCCGGATCGCGCGGCCTCGCGATCCGCGAGGAGTTCTTCGACGTCTCGACGGACGGCGCCGCCCGGGCGCGCGTGCGCTGGACGATTTCCGCGCAGGACGGCAAGCCGATGCAGCTCGAGCGCGCCTACCTCCGCTTCCCGCTCGCGCTCGCGGACTTCGCCGGCGGCACGCTTTCCGGCAAGCCGCTCCCCGCCGATTACGGGCAGGAGTGGATCGACGCCGGCGGCGGGCGCTCGGTCGAGGCCGTCTCGAAGGACGGGACCAAGATCCTCCGCCTCGACGTGGCCCGGGGCAAGGTCGTCGTCTGGGACGGCCGCAAGAACAAGCTCGACCGCTTCGAGCTCTGCGTCGACTTCCCCGACGCGAAGAACGTGACGAGCTCGACGGTCGAGTTCGACCTCTCGGGCGCGTTCGCGGACTCGGCCGGGAAGAAGCCCGGCCGGGTGGATCTCGGGCTCCCGCCGCCGCCCGCAAAGATCGTCGCCGGCGACAAGTGGGTCGTCTTCCCGTGGACGAACGACGTGAAGCCCGGCTCGATCCTCGACTTTTCGAAGGTCGTTCCGCGCGAGGCGCCCGCGGGCAAGGACGGCTTCGCGCGAGTCTCGCCCGAAGGCCACTTCGTGTTCGAGAAGGACGCGAAGAAGACGCCGCGCCGCTTCGTCGGCGGCAACCTCTGCTTCGACGCGAACTTCCTCTCGAAGGAGCAGGCCGACCGCGCCGTGCGGGACTTCGTCGCCCGCGGCTGGAACACGATCCGCTTCCACCACATCGACGTGACGATCACGAAGGACCAGTGGAACGACATCTGGAACCGCCGCACCTATCCGGAGATTTCGCCCGAGCAGCTCGACCGCCTCGACTATCTCCTCGCGGCGTGCAAGAAAGCCGGCATCTACGTCACGTTCGACCTCTACGCGATGGGGTGCCTCGGCTCGTGCGACGGCTTCGACAAGCCGCTCAACTCCAACACCGTCAAGGCGATCGTCCCGATCCACAGGCCCGCCGAGGACCAGTGGTTCAAGCGCGCGATGGAGATCTTCGACCACGTGAATCCCTACACGGGCGTGAAGTGGAAGGACGAGCCGTCCGTGCTCTTCGTCACGCTCCTCAACGAGGACTCGATCGCGTCGGTCTGGTGGGGCGCGGCGGACGTCTACGTCGCGAAGTACAACGAGTGGGCGAAGGGCAAGGGCTACCCGCAGCTCGACAAGAAGGACATCGGCAAGC
>JAFPUX010000312.1 GCA_017413145.1 Kiritimatiellia bacterium
CCGCGTGGACGGCGCGGCGCGCCCGGCGCCGGTGCCGCTCGCGGACCTGCTCTGCACGAACGGCGTCCTGCGCGCGCCGGCGCGCTTCGAGATCGAGTGGAAGGACATGTCGGCGTTCCCCGACCCGCTCGCGGACACGGACGGCGACGGCCTCTCCGACGGCGACGAGCTGTTCGTGCACGGGACCGACCCGGCGTGCGCGGACACGGACGGCGACGGCCTCTCCGACGGCGCGGAGATCCTCGCCGGCGCGGACCCGCTCGACCCGGACCAGGACCGCGACGGCGTGCCGGACGGCTGCACGCCCGCCGCGTGGGCGGCGAACCCGCTCTGGGCGACCAATTCCCCCGCCGGCGCGAACGTGGCGGTCACGCTCGCGGAGGACGTCGCCGAAGGCTCGGCCGTGCTGCGCGTCGGCTCTCTCGCGATCCCGCTCTCGACGGCGCGCACGTGGGAGCTGCGCATCCCCGAGGGGCCGGCGACGGCGTTCTCGCTGCGCACGACGCGCGGCGCCGCCGTCGCGCTCGTCCTCTCCCCGCCGGACCCCGTCTCGCCCGACCCGATCCGCCTCGTCGACCCGGACGGCGTCTTTTCGGTCGAGGTCCCGGACCCCGACCCGCCCCGGCGCGGAGGGAACGGCTCCGCCCCGCCGCCCCCGGTCCGGCGCAGGGTCCGCGGCGGCGACGGGCGCGTCTACGTGTTCGCGGCGCGGTTCGTCCGCGCCGGCACGGGGGAGCCGGCGCCCGCGGACGAATGCATCCACGACGCGGCCGGCCTGCGCGCCTACCGCATCCAGGTCTCCGACCTCGTCGACGAGGGCGCGGAACCGACGTGGAGCTCGCCCGCCCTGGACGCGGACGGCCTCTACCGCCTCTGGGTCTCGGCCGAGCCCGGGGATTCGCAGACCGCCACCGCCGTCTACGCGCCGCCGTTCCTCGCGTGGGGCGAGGTCCAGCTCGCGGTCTCGATCCACCGCTGCTCCGGCGGCGCCGGCCTCGAGTACTGCCCCGCGTGCGACCTGTACCACGACGCGGAGCATCCCTGCCCGCACCTCCCCGGGTGCCCGAAACGGACCGACCCGACCGCCTCCTGCGACTGCGGCGACCTCGTGCTGCGCGTCGGGGCCGGGGACGCCTTCGGCGGCCTCCCGGCGACGCACCGCTGCTGCTGCGAGGATGACGCCGGGCCGGCGTTCCTGCGCCTGGTCGAAGTGCCGTCGTTCTTCTGCGTGTCGAACGCCGCCGGCCGGCTCTTCGCCGGGGACGTCGTCTCCAACGGCGCGACCGTCGTCGCCGTGTCGGAGGGCGGTCCCGGCCTGTTCGTCTGGCAGACGGTGCACCCGGTGCCGGACGGCGCGGGCGGCGTCACGAACGCCGTCACCCGCACGAACGGGTTCACGGCCTGGGGGATCGACCTCGTGGCCCAGCCGATCGCGCCCGCCCCCGCCGTCGGCGGCGACGTCCCGAACCCCTGCTGCGTCGCGACCGGCTCGAACGCCGTGTTCTCGATCTCCCTGTGGCCGGCGAACTTCCCCGACGCGCACGTCGCCTGGACGAACGACGGCCCCGGGCAGATCCTCTTCCCCGGCGGGAACACGGGGCGGACCGTCACCGTCCTCGGCGGCGCCGCGACGGGGGACGCCGTCCTGCGCGCCCGCATCGCCGGCTACCGCGGCCCCGACCCGCGCGTCCCGTCGCGCGTCGTCGCGCCCGTCGAAATCCCGGTCCACGTCTTCTCCGTCTGCGGCACCAACGGCGTCCCCGCGCGGACGCGCGCCTCCGTCGAGGGCCTGTTCCCGCTCGCCAACGAGCTCTACCGCCAGGCCGGGATGTCGTTCCGCCTCGCGAGCTTCCGGACCGTCACGAACGAAGCCTGGACGGTCCTGCCCTACCAGAGCACGCCCGACTCCGTCTACGCCGAGCTGTTCGCCTCCGGCTCCGCGCCCGACGGGATCGAGCTGTATTGCGTCCGCTGCCTCGGCGCGGCCCGCGGCGTCACCATCGCCGGCCAGGGCGTCGCGGTCGACTGGAGCGCGGACGGCCGGACGCTCGCCCACGAGATCGGCCACGCCTGCGGCCTGTGCGACGTCTACGTGGCGAACACCAACGCCGCCCCGGGCCTCGTCGTCACGGGCGGCGTCCGGCGCGCCTGGGCGCCGGGCGACTGGCCCGCCGGCGACTCGGAGGAGAACTACTACCCCGCGGGCCTCGACCAGCCGGCGCTCGTCCGGCGCCTCCTCATGTGCGGATACGACGAAAACACCCGCGCCGATCTCCCCGCCGGCGACGTCCGCGCCCTCTGGAACGACTGGCACTACTCCTACTGGCATTTGGGCTGGGTCGACGACTACCAGATCTCGGCCGCCCCGACGAGCTTCCACAGCCACGCCACCCGCAACCCCGAAACCCACTGACCGCCATGAAACGCACTTCTCCCGTCCCCCTCCCCGTCCTCCTCGCCCTCGCCGCCGTCCCCGCGCAGGCGCTCTCCCTTGTCAGCCCGGAGTCCCGGCCCACCGACCCCGCCGTCCTCGCCGCCCGCGTCGAATCCGACGCCACGGCCATCGAACACGTCGCGCTGGACTGCCACCACGCCTACAGCTCGTTCCAGCGCATGCGCGCCTGGTGGATCGACCGGACGGACGACGACGTCTGCCTCGCGATCCGGTGCGTCGTCGACCGCTACGCGAGCTCGACGAACCGCGAAGAGAACATTATCCGCGCCAACGCGGTCGCCTTCCTGGCGGAGCTCTCCTCGACGAACGCCTACGCGCTCGCCGAAAGCCTGGCGCGCACGGAGCCGCCGGACCGCGGCCCGGGGCCGGACGGCTCGACCGTCCCCTCCGCCCTCTACGCCGCCGCGATCGCGCTGCCGCCGCTGGCCTTCCGAGAACCCGCCAACCTGCCGTCCTTCGCCGCCTTCCTGGACGGCCCGGACTCGCGCCGGTTCGGCCTGCGCGACGTCGCGTACCGCCAGACGGACGCCCTGCTCCGGCGCGATCCGCCGGTGCGGACGCGCCTCCGGGTGCTGCGCTTCCTGGCCGACCGCGCCGCGGTCGAGACGGACCTCCCCGCGCTCGTGGACGCGACGCTCTGCCGCGAACTCCCCGGCTGGCGGGACGGCCCGCAGCGCGCGGCCAACGCCGAGAGCCTCCTCCAAACGCTCCCCACGAACGCCCCCGCCCGCGCGTTCTTCGAAGGCGTCCTCTCGCAGACCCCCGACGCCGCCCGCCGCGCCATCCCGGACCTCGACCCCTACGACCCCTGCGCCCCCCTCTTCCGCGACCTGACCGAGTGACCGCGAACCGCCCCCGCCTCCTTCTCCCCGCCGCGCTCGCGCTCCTCGCGTGCGCCGCCGCCCCGCCGCTCCGCGCGGACGCGATCCCGAACCCGTCGGGCATCGTCCTGGGCGGGACGGCCGTGTTCTCGGTTTCCGTCCAGCCGGCGTCGTTTCCGGACACCGACATCCACTGGCGCGCCGCCCCGGCGTTCCGCGTCTCGTTTCCGGATGGTACGAACGGTCGGACCGTGATCGTGCGCGGAGAAGCGCTCGGCAATGTCGCCCTTCGGGTCGGGATCAAAAGATACGCCGGGGCGAGCCCGGTCTTCAAGGCCCGCGTCATCCCCGCCGCAACCGTCAAGGCCGACGCGTGGATCATAGGCGACAACGGAATCTGGGCGAGGACGGCGGACGAGGTCCGCGGTTTGTTCGATGACGCGAACGACATCCTCGCCCAAGTCGGCGTGCGTCTTTCGCTCGACTCGATCGGCACAACGAACCGATCCGACTGGTTCAATCTGACCAACGCTCCCAGCGTGTTGGCAACCGCCAGCCAAATCATTTCCGTCACGAACGGAACGGGCGGACTCGTCTACTACTTCGTGAACGACATCCAAGGATACCGGGGTCTTCGGAACGGCGCCCACATTCTGGTGGAACGGGCCGGATCCGGCCGGACGGTCGCCCACGAAGCATGTCACGTCTTCGGTCTTTCCGACATCTACGACTGGGACGATGAAACTCCGCTGGCCCTTTCGCCCGACATGCCCCTTTGCCACGACCGTCTTCCCATGGACTGGGGCGCGGATTCCCCAACCGACGGATTCTACCCGCCGGGCTTGACACAATCGAACCTCGTCGAACGGCTCCTCATGTTCGGAAGGGAATCCGCCGGCAACGTCGACATTCCGCTTGGCGATGTCTGGGGCGTCTGGTATCATTGGACGAACCGACCCTCCGGAGGCGGCTACATGAAGTCTTGGCATGAATCCCTCGCTCCCGTCGGCTTTTTCGAACACGCAGACCCAACACCGTTTCTCAAATGAAAACGAAAGCCTTGTTTCAAATCATCCTCCTCGCGTCGCTGGCGGTTCCGGCCGTCGGCGAAAGGATGTGGGAAGGGGACGAAGAAACCACGCCGGAAACGGAATTGCGCTGGGCGCGGCGATGCCACCGGGAAGGAACGAACTTCACGGCGCGCGGACTGTTCCGGGAAGCGGATGAGCGGCTCGGCGGAGGCATCGGCACGGCGACCGGCAAGCTCCGCCAGCTGGAGCAACGGGAGGCGACGGTCGCGCCGCTCCGGGATTTCGTCGACCGGCTGCAGGCCGTCCGGGACCGCTTCGACGACGACTGGACAAACGCCGTCGCCGAGGCCTTCGCCCTCGAAGGGCCGATCAAGTCCTATGTCGCGACGAACCCCGTCGTCCAGGCCGAGCTCGCCTGGCCCCTGCGGTCGTTCGACTGGCTCCGGCAGGAGCTCGACTCGGGCAACAGGCGTGACGCGGGCGTCCAACTGCACAACTTCCAGGACGCGCTTCTCCGGTCAATCGGCGCCTTTGAAGAACTCCGTCGTCTCGAACCCGGCTTCCGCGCCGTTCTCGCCGACCTCGAACACGCGAAGGAGGAACTGGCGGCGGAACGGGCAAAGCCGTTCGGAAGCGGACAAACTGAAACGCGACGCCGGACGGATGCTCCGCCCCTCGCCAACCGCCACCAAACCCGCGTCTTGACCGAGTAGCCGTGCCATCGATCCCCACCCGCTCCTTTCTCCACGCCGCGCTCGCGCTTCTCGCGTGGGCCGCCGCCCAACTCGCGTTCGCGCGGCTTCCCGACAACGCGCTGGACATCATCGACGGCGCCTCGCGGAACCGTCACAGTCAGATCTTTGCGGAAGGCGTCGCGGCATGGGCCGGGCGGGAGGGGATCACCCGCGACGAAATGTCCGGCGCGTTCCTGCAGGTCGCCGAGCGGCTCAAGGCGTCCGGCAACACGCCGCGCCGCGGAATCGTCCTGTCGTGGCTCGACACGTTCGGCGGCACGAACGCGCTGCCGGCGCTGCGGACAATCGCGCTCGACGCGGACGACCCGTGCGGATGGCACGCGATCGGCGCCCACTACGCGATTTCGGGCTACAACCCGGACTCGCTCGCGTGGACGGAGGCCGTGCTGCTCGACGCGCGGCCGGAGCTCGCGGCGCGGCGCGCGGCGTTCCTGAACGTCTTCCGCCACGCGCTGTCGGGCGACGACGCCCCGGCGGATGAACGCGCGTTCCTGGGCGCGTTCGTCCTCCGCGCGACCGCCGTCGCGGACGACTCGCCCGCCTGGACGGACGAGGTCCTCTGCCGGACCTTCCCGGCCTACGCCGGCAGCGCCGAGCGCCGCGCCCGCCTGGAAGCGGCCCTGGCGCGGCTTCCCCCGCCCGCGCCGGCGGCCGAACGGAAGAAATCCCCGCCCGACGGCCGCGAACTCCTCCGCACCTCGCTCTCCAACGCGCTCGCGACCGCCGTCGCCACCAACCCCGCGCCCTTCTCGATTCCCGTCCTCCGCTCCCCGCCCGCCCCCCGCGTCCTCCCCGACGCCTTCGTCCTCCCCGAAATCCCGCAGGAGTGGAGAGAATGATAATGATCTTGAAAGAATTCGTTTTGCGAACGACGAATCACCTGCAGGAATCGACACGATGATACCATCGAGTCGACTCCCCGAATGTGGGTTCAACCGCACAAACAAACAAACAAACAAACAACAAAAGGAACTAGCAATGGCACGAAAAGTCACATCGGCCCGCGTGGCATCACTAGCCGGCAAGAAACTCGCCGACAAACGACTTTCACGGCAAATTAAGGCCCCACTTGCTTCGGCTCTTTCGCAGCGCGAAACGACGAAATGGCATAAGTAGTCCGAGCGGTAATGGCGCTTGCGGCTTGCCGCAAGCGCCCATTCTTTCACAACCCAATCAAAACACACAATGAATACCTTTCGTTCACGACTCAGTCGAATCAAGAAACACTTGGAGCAACTTCCTGATGGTCCGGATGTGTATGGTTTTCCCGGTGTCAGCAAAGATCTGCTTGTCAAAGAAATCGACTCGCTTTATGGGTTGTCACAGTTTATTTCCGAACATGAAGCCGAGCCGTTCGCTTTCGAGGTCATTGCGCTCAAACGCGCTTCGTCTCGTTTCTATCAGCAGTACAAGGAATTGTTCGACGCTGAAGATGGCGCGCCCAGGCAGGAGTCCTTCGATGAGTTCTTAAACGGGCTGACGACTTTGGTCGAGAAGACAAAGGTCGTGTGTTCGTTGATGTCGAACGATGGTTTCATGCCCGCTGCCGTTGTAGGAAACCTCAAAGAAGAAGCCAAACAGTTCAAGACGTGCTTTGACCTATATTCAAAAGAATTGGAATCAGCGAAAGAAGCCGCCAATGAGTTCGCTTCCGCAAAGGCTTCAATTGAAGATTCCCTAAAAACGATCACGGATTTGACGGATGAGTGCGAAACTCTAAGAACCGATGCAAAGAAACATGCCGGAGACATTGGTTCTGCGCACGATGAGGTGTTGTCCTGGAAAGTAGAAATCGAAAAGACAAACGAAGCGTCAAGCCGCGCGAACGAAGCCATCAGCGAAAACCGAACCAGTATTGAATCGCAAAAAGCCCAAATAGATGAAACGGCTATTCGCGCAAATACGCTCTTGAAAGAGATTGAATCGGAAAGCGAACAAAGCAAACTTCTCCTGGACGAAGCCAAAGAAACTCTCGGTAATACAAACCGCGTTAGCATGGCAGCCTCGTTCAAGGAAAGAAAAGAACAATTGATGCCCTCACTGTTTATATGGGGAGGCTTGTTTGTAGCAACCGTTCTTGGGCTTGCATACTGTGCCAATCATCTGTTTGCAAATGCAACCGGCTCGTTCAATTGGTCGCAATTTCTTCTTCGAATTGCCGTTATGTCTCCTTTGGTCTGGTTGGGTTGGTACTCGGCGCGGCAATATGGATTTGCCCTCCGGCTTAAGGAAGACTACGCGTACAAGTACGCTGTTTCCGTTGCATACGAAGGCTTCAAAAAGGCTGTCGGTGAAACTGATGCCAATCTGAAAGAATTGCTTTTGGAGCTATCGATGTTCAATATGGCGAACTCCCCAATGCGCGTGTTTACACAAAAGAAACATGGTGTGAAAGGGCTTCCGCTCGAAGAAGCAATTGAAGCACTTCAGGACAAGTTCAAAAGACTAACGAAAATCACGGTCAATCCTCGGACGGGCTCTGTGACCGCCGAAATGGCTGGAATAGCAAAAGAGAACGCGAATGACGAAGATTGAAAGAATGAAGAAAATATGCAAGTCCATTCAACATCGGTTTGTTTTTCTCTTTTCCCCGCGCGCGAAGTATGCTATCCTCTCCTGCTATAGACACCCCGGTGACTAACCATCGCTTTGCCAACCCTTTCGTTCCAGAATCCGCATCACGACAGCGCCTTGCCAACGGTTTCTCCTTCGCATCTTTCGTCCGACGCCGCGGGACGACACGCGCGACGGCGCGGTGACGTTCCTCACGCGGGGGACGCGGTTCCCGTCGTCGGCGCCGTGATCCGGGACGGGGATCGCGTGCTGATGGCGCAGCGGCCGGAGGGCAAGGCCCAGGCGGGGCTCTGGGAGTTTCCGGGCGGGAAGATCGAACCCGGCGAAACGCCGGAAGAAGCCCTTGCACGCGAGTGCCGGGAGGAGCTCGCCCTCGAAATCGAAAACCCGTCCGTCCTTCGTTCGGTCCTCCACCGCTATCCGGAAAAGATGATCCGCCTCCTCCTCGTCGAGTGTTCCGTCCGCCCCGGTTCGGTCCCCGTCCCCCAGGAAGGCCAGTCCGTGGATTGGTTCCATCCATCCGAACTGGACCGCCTTCCGCTCTGCCCGGCGGATCGAGAACTTCTTCCCTACGTATTCTCACGATGATTCAAGGAGGCGCCATGGAACGGTTTTACTACGGATCGACAATCGCCGGATTCCTGAAGGAAAGCGAAAGCTCGATTTTGGGAAAGCTGGGTACGGCCGACGGGTTCGACACGACTCGCGATCAGACGAATGCATGGGTGGAAGAAGTTCGCCTTCTTCAATCGATCCTCGCCGGAATCGAAGGATGGATTTTCTTCGAATACTCGATTCCCCGATTGGGGAAGCGCGTCGACGTGGTCCTTCTCGTCAAGGGAACCGTTTTGTGTCTGGAGTTCAAGGCGGGATCCGAACGATTCGAAACCGCGGACCGGGAACAGGTGTGGGACTATGCGCTCGACCTGAAAAACTTCCACGAACCGAGCCGCGATCTGGTCGTCGCCCCTATTCTGGTTGCCACGGACGCGCCGGACGAACCGTTCGAACTTCGGACGTGCAATTACGACGCAAAGGTGTACGTTCCCCTGTGCGCCAACGCAGCCACCTTGAAAGATGCGATCGGTTTCGTGATTGGAAGTGCATCCGGGCGCGAAGTCGACGGTCTGGCTTGGGCCCGAGGTCGGTACTCGCCGACGCCGACGATCATCCAGGCGGCGAGCGCGTTGTATTCGAACCACAACGTCGAGGACATCACGCGGTGCGACGCCGGCGAAAACCTCAAGACGACGACGGATTTCATTCTCGGCGTGATCGACCACGCCCGCAAAAACAGGGAGAAGAGCATTTGCTTCGTGACCGGCGTTCCGGGCGCCGGAAAGACGCTTGTCGGCCTCAACGTGGCAATGAAGCAATTCGAGAAGAAAGAGCCTGCCGTGTACCTGAGCGGGAACGGTCCTTTAGTCGCCGTTTTGACAGAGGCGTTGGCCCGCGACAAAGTCCGCCAGGAGCGGGCCGCCGGGAACCGGTATACCCTGACGACTGCCCGTCGGGAAGTGAAGAGCTTCATCCAGATCATCCACCACTACCGGGACAATGCCCTCGCCAAGCTCAAGATGCCCATCGTGGACGGCAAACTCGAGATCGATCCGGCGAAGCTCGTCCGGCACGAGGAGGACGGGTATTCCGAAGTCGAACACGTCGCGATTTTCGACGAAGCTCAACGTCTCTGGGACCAGCCTCATCTCGCGGCGTGGCTGGCGAGAAAGAAGGGCGTCCGGAACTTCCCGATGTCGGAAAGCGAGTTCCTGATTTGGTCGCTCGATTTGCGGCAGGACTGGGCGGTGGTCGTCTGTCTCGTCGGCGGGGGACAGGAAATCAATTCCGGCGAAGCGGGCATCGCGGAGCCGATCCGCGCCGCGAACGAAACCTTTCCCGACTGGAACGTCTTCATTTCTCCGCAACTGACCGCGAAAGAGTATGCGGAGGGAAGCGTCGACGCCTTGCTGGCGAAAAACGGAAAAGTCCAGCGGGACGCTTCGCTGCACCTCGCCACGAGCATGCGGAGCTTCCGGGCCGAAAACCTGTCGACCTTTGTCGGACAGTTGCTGGATCGCGATCCGGCGGCCGCCAGGTCCACGTACGAGAAATTCTGCGCAGACTATCCCATTCTGCTCACCCGCGACTTGACCAAGGCGAAGTCGTGGCTCCGGACGGTCTCCGGAGGCTCGGAACGCTACGGAATGATTTGTTCTTCTCAGGCGTTCCGGTTGCGGCCGCTCGCCGTCGACGTCCGGGCGAAACCGGATATCGTCGACTGGTTCCTGGACGACATCACGGACATCCGCAGTTCCCTCTTTTTGGAAGACGTGGCGACCGAGTTCGACATCCAGGGACTCGAACTGGATTGGTCGTGCCTGATCTGGGACGCCGATTTCCAGTATGCGCGCGACCGGTGGATCCAGAAGGATTTTTCGGGCGGAAAATGGAAAAACATCAACGCTCCGGAACGTCGGGCCTTCCAGTTGAACGCCTACCGGGTCCTTTTGACGCGGGCGCGGAAGGGCATGGTCATTTGCGTTCCGGAGGGAGATCGAGGCCATCCGCCGGACGACACGCGCCGCCCGGAATTCTACGACGCCACGTTCAAGTACCTTCGGTCGCTCGGTCTGAAAGAGATCGCTTGAGGTTCCCCTCTCCGCACAGACGGTCAACGCCCTTCGTGGCGGGGAGCACCCCGCCACGAAGGGCGTTGCGGAATCGCGCTTGACATCGGGACGCGGATATGCCAGAATGGAACCGTTCCGTTACCGAAAGGATAGAAGAATGCCAGCACTGCTCGTCAAGGATTCCCCGCAGGGGCTCAACGACTGGCTCAAGGCCGAGGCGCATATCAACCGCCGCAGCTTGAGCCAGCAGGTTCTCGTCTGCCTCGAATGGTGCATGCACACCTACGGCGAGGCGCGGCTGCGCAACCCGTTCGGCGAAGCGCCGCCGGACGCGTCCGCGAAGCGTCCGGCCTTCCGGACGGGGGCGGACCTGGCCAAGCGTCTCGCCCGCAACGCGGGCCTCGACGCGGAGACGGCCGCGCAGATGAAACGCGACGCCGACGGCCTCAGGAAAACCAAAGGACGGGAGTTCGACTATGCCTGTTTTGCTTGACACGGACGTGGCCATCGAACTGCTCCGCGGCTCTCCGTCCGCGCTAGCGCGCGTGGCGGGGTGCGGCGAGCCGATCTTCGTGTCCCCGATCACGGCGGCCGAGCTCTATTTCGGCGCCTTCAATTCCTCCCGGCCGGAGGAAAACGCCGGACGGGTCGAAAAGTTCCTCGCGGAGTTCCCGGAAGCCGGCTTGACGGCGGACGCCGCCCGGACGTTCGGCGAACTCAAGGCGAAACTGCGCCGCCGGTCCGTCCAGGTCGCGCCGATGGACCTGCTCATCGCCGCCATCGCGCTCCGACACGGCTGTACGCTCGCCACAGGCAACGTCCGCCACTTCCGGAACGTCCAGGACCTCCGCGTGGAAAACTGGATCCGCTGATTCCGGCGCGCGGCGCCCCGTCCAGCCCGCTCTGCGCGGGCGCGGCGAAGCCGGCGCCCGCCGCGGAGGGGACTTCCAAAACCATGGACACCGTTTCACCAGACACCCGCAGCCGGATGATGTCCGCGATTCGTTCGCGCGACACGAAGCCGGAGGTGCTCGTGCGGAAGTTCCTCTGGCGGGCGGGATGGCGGTTCCGCGTCTGCGACAAACGGATCGAGGGGCATCCCGACATCGTGGTGCCGCGGGCGCACGCGCTCGTGGAGGTGCGGGGGTGTTTCTGGCACCGGCACGGGTGGACGTGGGACGGGCGCAAGCTCGTGCAGGAGGCGGTCTGCGACGACGCGACCTGGCCGAAGTCCAACCGCGCGTTCTGGAACGACAAGTTCCGCAAGAACGTGAAGCGCGACGAACGCCACGAGGCGCTCTGGCTCGAAGCGGGCTGGCACGTCGCCGTCCTTTGGACGTGCGGACTCACGCCCGCGAAGCGCGACAAGACGCTCGCGTGGCTCGCGAAGAAACTGGAGAAGTGGTCCCTCCGGGGCGCGGCCAAGCCGCGTCGGCGGAGGGGCTGATCCCGCGCAGCGGGGTCAGTCGTCGTCGGGTTCTTCGAGGACGGCGGGGGCGTCGGAGTCGTCCTCGGCGGGGGCATCCTCCGGGGGCGGTTCTTCGGCCGCGGCGTACTCCGGGAAGAGGTGAAGGAGGAGGTCTTTCACGATCGGGCCGGCGTCCGTGCCGCCGCCGTGCGGGGCGTCTTCGACGAGGACGGCGAGCGCGTATTTCGGCGCGTCGGCCGGGGCGTAGGCGATCATCCAGGCGTGCTTGCGGCGTTCCCAGACGCCGTCGACCTTCGCCTTGTACTGCGCGGTGCCGGTCTTGCCGGCGACGTCGAGGCCCGGGACCGCCGCGCGATGACCGGTTCCGCGCCAGGTGCGGACCGCGTCCCGCATGCCCTCGCGCACGAGGTCCATGTCGCGGTCGTTCCAGTCCATGCGGCCGAGGACGACGCGTTCGCCGTGGACGACGCCGGTGCCGGGGTCGCGCACGAGGCGCGGCTGGACGAGCGTGCCGCGGTTCGCGAGCGCCATCGCCATGACGGCGACCTGCAGCGGCGTCACGAGCAGGTCGCCCTGTCCCATGGCGACGTTGGCGGTGTCGCGCTGGATCCAGTGGCGGCGGTCGGGCAGGTACCCGCCGCCGACCGGAATCCCGACGCGCGGCGCGCGGCCGAAGCCGAGGTTCTCGTAGGCCGCGCGCAGGCCGGTGTCCCAGCCGAGGCGGATGCCGGTCTCGTTGAAGAACGGGTTGCACGAGACGGCGAGCGCGCGGCGGACGTCCAAGTCGCCGTGCCAGCCCGTGCAGTGGATCGCGATCTCGCGGCCCTGCGGATCGGTCCCGAAGGAGTACTTGCCGTCGCAGTGCAGGACGGTGTCCGGGGCGATCGCCCCGGCGCGGAGCGCGGCGAGGGCGACGACGGGCTTGACGACGCTGCCCGGCGCGTAGCGCCCGCTCGCGGCGCGGTTGAGGAACGGGCTCTTCGGATCGGCGGAGAGCGCGGCCCAGTAGTCGGCGGGGACGGCGGGCGTAAAGCGCGAAAGGTCGTAGCGCGGCGCGGTGGCGAGCGCGAGGACGTCGCCGTTGCGGACGTCGAGGACGACCGCCGCGGCTCGGTTCGTCCCGAGCGCGCGCTCGGCGGCGCGCTGCAGGTCCGCGTCGAGCGTGAGAACGACGTCGCGTCCGGGCTCGGGCTCGATCTCCGGGTAGACCTCGCGCTTGTAGCCGATCGCGTCGATGCGGAGCGTCTCGAGCCCGCCGCGGCCGGCCAGCGCCGCGTCGCCGGTTCGCTCGATTCCGCTGCGCCCTTCGAGGTCGTGGAAGAAGTAGTTGAAGCGCGACGGATCGAACTCGTCCGGGTATTCGCCGGGCGGCGGCGGCTTGGGCTCGCCGCGGCCGACGTAGCCGACCACGTGGCACGCGAGGTCCTTCTCGGGGTAGACGCGCGCGGCCTGGACGAACACTTCGGTGCCGGGCGGGGCGTCGTCCCACTCGCAGAAGCGAGCGAGCTCCGCGTCCGCGAGGTCGCGGAACGCGACGAGCGGGATCGGGCGGCTCTGGTGCACGTGGCGCGCGATGGCTTCGCGCGAAACCTCGCGCTCCCGGCCGAGGAACGCGGCGGTTCGGTCGATCTCGGCGTCGACGCGGTTCACGGTGTTGGACCACGGGCCGGCCGCGCGGAGCTCCTCGATGTAGAACGCGACGCACCAGCTCGGGCGGTTGTCCGCGAGGACGGCGCCGTTGCGGTCGAGGATGCGGCCGCGCGTGGCGGGCAGCCGCACGCGGCGCAGGCTGATGCGGTTCTGCCGCCCCTCGTAGAGCGCGTTCTCCACGACCTGGAACGTGTGGAGCCGCGCGGCGAGGAAGCCGAGCCCGGCGAGCATGAGCGCGCCGAGCAGCGCCAGCCGCGGCGCGGCGCCGGCGCCGTCAGGCTTCCGTCCAGCCGAGGGCATCGCCTTCGTCCTCCAGGCCGACGTTCGCGGAGATCCAGTCCAGGCCCCGCAGGAAGAGCGCGGCGGCGAAGGCGGCCAGGCCGCCCGCGAACGCGCCGGCGAGGAGCCTCGTCGCGAGGAAACCGGCCGGCAGCGCCGCGTAGCCGCCGGCGACGCGCAGCGCCGCGTACTGCGCGAGCAGCAGCGCGGGGGC
>JAFPUX010000313.1 GCA_017413145.1 Kiritimatiellia bacterium
GGCAGGGCGAGGCCCGCGATCGCGGCGGCGAGGGCGAGTCCGGCCGCCAGCGCGAAGAGCGCGAGGCGGCGGCGGCCCGCGGCGTCCGCCGGCGGGAAGGAGATGGCGACGCTCTGCAGCTGCAGGGCCGCGAGCGCGAGCGGGTTGACGACGCCGATCACGAGGGTGTGAAGGGAGGCGTTCAGGAGCCCCGCCTCGCGCGCGGCCTCCGGACCGAGGCCGGACGCGCCGGAGAGCATGAGGTAGTGGTAGTCCACGATCATCGTCGCCCACATGAGCAGTCCGCCGAGCGAAAGAGGAATCAGGAAGCGCAGCTGGCGCCAGGCCGAAAGCCCGATGCCGCGCGGGTCGCTCTCCGGCAGCGCGAGGCGGTAGCGCCGGGCGAAGAGGACGACCAGCGCCGATTCGACGGCGCCCGGGACGAACATCGCGCAGGAGCCCCACGCGTAGCCCGTCCAGCCGAGCCGCACGAACAGCCACGCGAAGAGGCCGGCGAGCGTGACGCGCACGAACGTGCAGAGGTTCAGCAGGTCGCTGCGGCGGGCGAGCAGCAGGGCTGCGAGCGACGAGTTGCGCAGGAAGAAGCACGCCTGCAGCGGGATGCCCAGCAGCAGCGAGTTCCGCGCGACGCGGACCAGTTCCGGCGTTTCCAGTCCGTAGACGCCGGAGAAGACGAGCCGGTCCGGCCCCGGCAGGCACGCGGCGAGCGTGGGCGCGACGGAGGCGGCCAGGAGCGCCCCGTTGAGGCGCGCGTATTCGCGCAGGCCTTCGCGCGAACGGCAGAACATCATGCCGGTCGTGACCATGGCCGCGCAGACCGTGCCGACCAGGAACACCGCGCTCTGCCCCATCGAGTAGGCGGTGAACTCGTTCACGCCGAGCGGTCCGTGCGACACGATGCTCGCGACGAACGGATACGTCAGGCCCTGCGACACGCAGATCAGGACGAGCGGGACGAAGAACAGGGCCATCCGGCCGAAGGAGGCGCGCGGGGACTGGAGACTCATCGGCGGGAGCGGCATTCCGGAAACGGAGCCGCATCATACCACGCCCGCCCGCCCTTCCGCAAGACCGGCCGCGGCACGGCGGGCGAAATGCGCGTGGCGGGGTGGAAACCCCGCCACGCGCGCGGATGCCGCGAGGGGCTAGCCGTTGAAGATCGTGCTCATCACGGCTTCGCCGAGGCGGTCGATGTCCTCCGCGGTGATCTCGCGGACGACCGGCCGGCCTTCGTTGTCGAGCAGCGGCTCGAACTTGTAGGTCGGCACCTTGTTGCCGTCGTCGTCCTCGAACTCGCCGGTCTTCACGGGGACGTCGATCGGGCGGATCGAGCCGACGAGGTTCGCCTTCACGCGGTCCGCGACCTGGTCCCAGCGCTCGATGTCCGGGTCCTCCGCCACGAGCGCGGTGATCTCGCGCCCGATGCACTGGTCCAGCGCCTGGTCCTTGTCGTGCGTGGCCACGGGGATGACGGCCGGCGCGGCGACCTGGGGGTTTCCGGGAACGCCTTCCGGTCCGCCGTCCTCCTGTTCGACGTTCTCCAGCGGGAGGTTCATCAGCCGGTAGTTGGCGAGGGATTCCGTTTTCGCCTCCAGGCAGATGTCGTGGCCGAGCGAGCGGGAGAAATCCTCCAGCTTGCCGGCCTTTTCGGCGGCGAAGAAGGTTCCGAGCGCCGTCTCCACGTAGTTGGTCACGGCTTTCCTGACGTAGGCGGTGATCTGCTCCCTGGGATTCGTCAGATCGGAGGGCTTGGCGTTTCGGCCGGTCCCGAGGATGTTTTCGCAAATGTGCATGGGGACGCCGAACTGCGTCTGCAGGCGGCTGCGCACCTGCTCGATGCAGCGGTCCGGATCGAACGGCTCGGACTGCTGCCGGCCCTTTTCGTCGCGGTAGTTGAAGACGAACTCACGGGAGAATCGCGGATTGTCGTCGATCTTGGCGTATTCGGGATCGTATTCCAGATTGTTGTCGATCATGGTCTCCAGGTCGTTGTGGAGGAATTCGACGAGCTTTCCGGCGAGCGCGAGGCGGTCCTTGAGCTCTTCCTTGAAGCCGGGGAGCTTCGCGAGGACCTCGTTCGCGTGGGCGAGCTTGGTCGTGTAGACGCCGTAGTCGAACGCGCCCTGGCTGACGAGCTGGGCCTGCTTCACGATGGCGGAGATGCGGCGCTGGGTGAGCGGCTTGCCGGACTTCACGACGCCGTCGGCGCCGACGCCGAAGTCGTCGCGCTTGAAGGCGGGGCCGAGGAGCCGCTCGAGCTTGTCCATGAACGCCCCGGAGAAGACGGTCTTCCCGCCGGCCTCGGACATTCCGGAGAGGCCGAAGGCGTTGCCGAGCGAGCGCAGCAGCTCCGTGCGGACGGCGTTGTTCGCGGCCTTGGTCGCGCCGGAGCGGAAGATCTTGCCGAGGGCGCCGTGGTAGTCGTTCTTCTTGACGATCTTGTCGCCTTCGCCGAGGTTGGCGATGGCGTTCTCGCCGCCGAGGCTGGCGTTGCGGAAGGGGTTGAGGGCGGTGACGTCGAAGCTCATGGTGGGTTCCTGGTCGGGTGTTCGGGTGGTTGGGCGGCCGGCGCCCGCGCGTCCCTACGCCGAGATCTTCTGGCCGAGGCGGACGTTCGTGATCCGCGGGTTGTCGTTGGTGAGGTCGAGCGTGATCTCCTCGGATTCATCGAACGCCCGGAGGAGGCGCTTCCGACGCGGGGGACGCTCTGGCGCGTCTTCGCGCCGGCGGCCGAGTCCCTCCGCCTCATGGCCCGGATCCGGCGCGCCTGGGACCGCGCGCTGCACCTCCTTGCGCTGGAGAGCGACGCCCTGCGCGCCGTCGCGATGCTCCGCCGCCTTCCCTCGGCCGCCGTCTGACGCCCCGGCCCGGCTTTCCGAAACAACACAACCCCAACAACCAAAGGAATCCAACATGAGCAGAATCTCCGTCATCTTCGGCAGCACCACCGGCAACACCGAGGCCGCCGCGCAGCAGATCGCCGCCGCCCTGGGCGGCAGCGCCGTGAACGTGAACGACGCGACCGCGGACGACTTCGCCGCGGACCTCGTCGTCCTCGGCACCTCGACCTGGGGCGTCGGCGACATGCAGGACGACTGGGCCGCGCAGCTCTCCAAGCTCCAGGCCGCGGACCTCTCCGGCAGGAAGGTCGCGCTCTTCGGCGAAGGCGACCAGACGGGCTTCGGCGACTCGTTCGTGAGCGGCATGGGCGCGCTCGCGGAGGAGGCCGAGAAGAAGGGCGCGACGCTCGTCGGCCAATGGAGCGCCGAGGGCTACACGCACACGGCGTCCGCCGCGCAGCGCGGCGACCGGTTCGTCGGCCTCGCGCTCGACGAGATGAACGAAGCCGACAAGACGGCCGGCCGCATCGCCGCCTGGACGGCGCAGGTCAAGGCCGAGGCGGGCGTCTAGCGCCCCCGCCTCACCCTTTTCGTTGGTAGCCCGAGGGGCTCCGCCGCCGGGTGGCGGCGACCCTCAACCGATGGGCATCGGGTTCGGGCGGGCACGGGCGGCCTCGGCCGCCCGTGCTTTTTTCGCGCCCCCCTTCAACTTTTCACCAGACC
>JAFPUX010000314.1 GCA_017413145.1 Kiritimatiellia bacterium
GCCCCACGGGGCGACCGTGTCTTTGGTTGGGTGGTTGGGTGGTTGGGTGGTTGGGTGGCCGGAGGATCGCTGGGCGGGGGCGGGCGGCGGCACCGGCGTCGTGGACGTCGGCCTCGTCATTGCCTGCGGTGCAGCCGCGGACGCCGTCATTGCCGCCGCCGCTCCCGCGGCGGCGGCCGGCGCGCCGGCTTCGGGCGCGGCGATCTTCTTGAGGATCGTTTCGAGGTCGACGAGGTTCGACGCGCGGGCGCAGCGGATGAGCGAGGTCTCGACGAGCGTCCGCTGCGAGAGCGCGAGGCGGAGCGTGCCGTCGAGCCGGATCAGCTCCTCGACGATCGCGAGCGCGGCGGACGCGGTGGTGCGGCCCGCCTGCGCGCGCAGGACGGCGCGCTGCGCCTCCGTGGCGTCGAGGCTCGAGGCGTCGCCCTTGAGCTCGATGCAGACGAGCAGGTTGCGGAAGTGGTCCACGAGCTCGGCGACGAGGCGGCGCAGGTCCTTGCCGGCCTTGTCGAGTTCGTCCAGGCGGCCGAGGACGCGTGCGATGTCGCCGGAGAGGACGGCGTCCGCGAGGTCCTCGATGAGCGAGCGCGAGACGAGGCCGAAGACGCCGAGGACGTCCTCCTCGGAGATCTTCTTGCCGGTGAACGCGATGATCTGGTCGAGCGCGGATTCGGCGTCGCGCATGCCGCCGTCCGCCCCGCGGGCGATCGCGAGCAGCGCGTCCGGCGCGGCGTCCACCTTTTCCGCCTTGCAGATTTTCTCGAGCTGGCCGACGATGTCGGCCTGCGAGATCTTGCGCAGGTCGAAGCGCTGGCAGCGCGACTGGATCGTGCCGAGGACCTTGTCCGGCTCGGTCGTGGCGAAGATGAACTTGACGTAGTCCGGCGGCTCCTCGAGCGTCTTCAGGAGCGCGTTGAACGCGGCCGTCGAGAGCATGTGGACTTCGTCGACGTAGTAGATGCGGTAGCCGCCTTCGGTCGCCACGGGGAGCTGGTTCACCGAGGAGAGGATCTTGTCCTGCACGTCCTCGACCTTGTTGCTCGACGCGCCGTCGATCTCCAGGACGTTGAACGAGCGGCCGTCCATGATCGCCTTGCACGCGGCGCACTTGCCGCACGGGTGCGCGGTGGGGCCCTTCTCGCAGTTGAGCGCCTTGGCGAAGATGCGCGCGAGCGTGGTCTTGCCGGTGCCGCGCGGGCCGCAGAAGAGGTAGGCCTGCGCGATGCGCTTTCCTTCGATCGCGTTGCGGAGCGTGCGGACGACGTGGTCCTGCCCGACGACGTCTTCGAACGTCTGCGGGCGCCATTTGCGGGCGATGACTTCGTAGGACATGCTCTGTGTCTCCGGGGTTGCGGGCTAGAGGCCGCGGACGGCCGCCGCGGCGCGCTTGAAGCCTTCGGCCGCGCCGAGGATGGTCTTTTCCTCCACGCAGAACGCGAGGCGGACGTGCCCCGCGAGGCCGAAGCCGCGGCCGGCCACGACGAGGATGCGCTCGGCGAGGAGCGCCTCGACGAACTTCGTCTCGTCCGCGCACGGCGACTTGGCGAAGAAGTAGAACGCGCCCTTCGGCAGGAAAAACTCGACGCCGGCGGCGCGGAGCTCGTCCGCCATGAGGTCGCGGCGGCGCTTGTAGATCCCGGCGTCCACGCCCTTGTCGGCGCAGCTCTGCAGAATCAGCTGCCCCACGACCGGCGCGTTCACGAAGCCGAGGATGCGGTTCGCGAGGATCAGGCCGCCGAGGAGCTCCTCCGCGCCGTCGATCGCGGGGTTCACGGCGAGGTAGCCGACGCGCTCGCCCGCGAGGGAGAGCGTCTTGGAGAACGACCCCACGACGACCGTGTGCTTGTAGGCCGCGAACATCGACGGGATCGGCGCGCCGGTGTAGTTGAGCTGGCGGTAGGGCTCGTCGGAAACGAGGTAGACCACGCGGCCGAATTCGGCGGACTTGCACGCGAGGATCTTCCCGAGCGCGGCGAGGTCCTCCGCCGGGTAGATCTGGCCCGTCGGGTTGTTCGGCGTGTTCACGATGATCGCGCGCGTCTTCGGCCCGATCGCCGCTTCGATTGCCGCGAGGTCGAGCGAGAAGTCGCCGGGCTTCGTCGGGACGGTCGCGAGGACGCCGCCGAAGTTGCCGACGTAGTTGCCGTATTCGACGAAGTAGGGCGACGGCACGAGCACTTCGTCGCCGGGCTCGAGGATCGCGCGGAAGAGGACGTTGAGGCCGCCCGCGGCGCCGACGGTGACGACGACGTTCGCGGCGGGCGTCTCGACGCCCTGCTCCTTCGAGACGAGCTTCGCGAGCGCCTCGCGCGTGGCGGGGTAGCCGGCGTTGGGCATGTAGCCGAGGGCGAACGGCCGGTCGGCGCCGGCGGCGACCTTCTCGAGCGCGGTCTTCACGGCGGGCGGCGGCGCGAGGTCGGGGTTGCCGAGGGAAAAATCGTAGACGTTGTCGGCGCCGAACTTCTTCTTCAGCTCGATGCCCTGTTCGAACATCTTGCGGATGGCGGAGCCGCCGGCGACGGCCTTTTGGACGGCGGGGGAGAGGAGCGTGTTCATGGGGGTGAAAGTGGAAAGTGTAAAGTGTAAAGTGTAAAGTCGAGGTGGCCCGTTGGGTTGCGGACGAAAGGGAGAATACCACAACGCGGCCGAAACGGAAAGCGATTTTTCGCGCGCCCACGCGCGGGCGACGGCGACGGACGGGCGGGTTGCTTCCGGCGGGCCGGTTGCGGTAGAATCGGCGGCATGGACGGATTCCTGCCGGATCCGGGCGGATGGACGCGCCTCCTGCCCGTCGAAGACATGCCCGCCGAATCCTGGTGGATCGTGCGCAACGGCGCGCACGGCGTCGAGCGGGGGACCGGCGAGTCCCCCTGTCTCGGCATCGACGAACCGAACTGCGAACGGACGTCGGACGACGTCCTCGTCGTCGGATGTCCCGGAAAGCGCGCGTGGCTGCTCGCCGGCGCCGCGACGTGCCGCCGCTCGCCGACGTACCTGGCGGCCGTCTACCGCAGCCGCACGCTGCGCGGGATCCGCGTTTTCCAGCCCGACCTGCGTCCGGGGGACGAGCCGGAGGAAATCGTCGTCCTGCGCGGCGACGACTGGCGGGAGCTGCTGCACCGCTACGGCGAAATCTGCGCGGAACGCGCGGGCGCGCCGCCGCGCCGCCGGGCGCCCGCCGGCTGGTGCTCGTGGTACTGCCACGGGGC
>JAFPUX010000315.1 GCA_017413145.1 Kiritimatiellia bacterium
ACGATCGGCGGCTTCCTCGCGCACCGCGGCACGGGCGTGCTCTCCACGAAGTACGGCAAGATCGAGGATATGGTGATGTCGCTCGAGGTCGTGACGCCGACGGGCGAGATCATCCATACGCTCCCCGTCCCGCGCCACGCCTCCGGCCCCGACCTCACGATGCTCTTCCTCGGCAGCGAGGGCACGCTCGGCGTCATCACCGAGGTGACGCTCAAGGTCCACCCGCAGCCCGAGGCGCGCCAGTTCCGCGCCTACATCTTCCCGGACTTCCACACCGCGATGCAGGCCGGCGCCTCGCTCATGCGCTCGCGCCTCGGCCCCTGCGCGATGCGCCTCTACGACGAGACCGAGACGAAGACCCACGTCTCGAAGGTCTTCGGCATCGATCTGGACAAGGGCGCGTACCTTGTCTTCGGCTTCGACGGCCGCAAGGACGTCGTGAACCTCCAGATGAAGCACGCCCGCGAGATCATGGAGGGCCAGTTCCACGGCAAGGACCTCGGCGCCAAGGGCGGCGAATGGTGGTGGGAGAACAAGTACAAGTTCTTCTACCCCGGCTACATGTTCCACGTCCCGCAGGCGTTCGGAACGCTCGACACCGTGGCCGACTTCGCGCACATCGAGAAGGTGTACCACGCGATGAAGAACGTCGTGAACAAGGAGTTCCCCGACGCGCGCTTCATCGGCCACTTCTCGCACTGGTACGAATGGGGCTGCATGCTCTACGCGCGCTTCATCTTCCCGGGCGACAAGGTCCCGCCGGACCCGCGCGACGCCGCCGCGCTCTACAACGCGGTCTGGGACAAGGCCATCCGCGCCGCGATCGCCAACGGCGGCGTCATCAACGAGCATCACGGCGTCGGCCTCAAGCTCGGCCGCTACGTCAAGGACCTCTACGGGACGGCGATGCCCGTCCTGCAGGGCATCAAGAAGCAGCTCGACCCGAACGGCATCATGAACCCGGGCAAGATGGGGCTTTAAGGGGCCGCGTCCGCGGCCCCTAGTGGCGGCTGCGCCGTCTAAGTGGCCGCTTCGCGGCCTAAGTGAAGTCTCAAGAAACCGAAAACGGCAACCCATGAACGATACCTCAAAACAACTTCGGGAAAGGAGTTTCGCATTCGCGTTGCGGATTGTGAAGCTCGTTCAAGTTCTCGAAAGCGGCAGTCGCGAATGGGTGCTTTCGAGGCAGTTGCTCAAAAGCGGCACGAGCATCGGAGCGAACATCCGCGAGGCACGATTCGCTCAGTCCAACTCCGATTTCGTTTCCAAGCTCAGCATCTCGCTGAAGGAAGGCGAAGAGACAGCCTACTGGCTGGAACTTCTCCACGCGGCCGGATTCATCCCGAAGGACGAGTTCGATTCTCTTTCGGAGGAGGTCAACTGGCTCATCGGCACACTCGTCAACGTCGTGAAAGCTTGCAAAAACAAAACCATCAGAACCTAGGCGGCAAAGCCGCCACTTAGCCGCGAAGCGGCACTTAAAGCCCGGCGCAGCCGGGCGACTTAACAGGAAACAGAAAATGAACATCGATCGTTTTGAATCCGCCATCCTCAACTGCCGGTTCTGCTTCATGTGCCGGCACCTCTCCGCCGTCGGAAACGTCCGGTTCACCGAAGCCGACACGCCTCGCGTGCGCGCCGCGATGCTCTACGGCCTGCGCACCGGCACGAACTCGTTCGACGACATGGACTTCGTCGACGCGCTCTACCGCCAGGACCTCTCCGCCTGCTGCGTCCGCCACTGCGTGAACCACTTCGACGAGAACGGCCTCGCCCTCGCCGCGCGCGCCGACGTCGTCGAGGCGGGAAAGGAACCCGAAGCGGTAAGGAAACTTGCGGCCGTGTACCGCAGGCTTCTTGAAAAAGTGGAATGGAAGTTCGAAGGCAAGGGCAACATCGCCTACCTTCTGGACGGAACAACCGCCGCCGACAAGAATGTGACGCGGGCCGTTGAACAGCTTTTCAAAGCCGCAAAGGTGTCGCCCGTGTGGATTGCCGGCGGTCCGATCGGAAAGGTCTTCAAGGTCCTCGGCTACCTGCCCGAGGCCAAGGCCGCCGCGGAGAAGTTCGCCGCATCCCTCGAGGAGAAGGGCGTGAAGACGCTCGTCGTCTCCAACCCCGCCGCCTTCGATGCGCTCACGAAGGACTATCCCGACTTCGGCGTGAAGCTCCCGTGCAAGGTGCTGCACGTCACGCAGTGGATCCTCGGCGCGAAGCTCAAGTTCGCGAAGAAGCCCGGCGCGGTCTACCCGATCGCCGACGACTTCCTCCGCAACTACGACGACCTCGACGCGCCGGAGAAGCTCCTCAAGGCGCTCGGCGCCGAGTGCAGGCCCTTCGGCACGAACGAAGAGGAGACCTACAACTGCGGCGAAGGCGCGGTCGTGCTGGACAAGCTCCACCCGGAGCTCGTCGCCGACCTCGCGCGCTACGTCGCCGACCGCGCCGACGACCCGAAGAAGGACGTGCTCGCCGTAGGCTCGGTCTACGCCAAGCGCGCCCTCCGCAAGGCCGGGCTCAAGGCCGTCACGCTCGAGGAGCTCGCCGCTTCGTGCCTTGGCTGAAGTCGCGGCCTTCGGCCGCTTGAAGTGGGCCTTCGGCCCCAAGTGGCGGCTGCGCCGCCTAAGTGGGTCTGCGGTTCGAAGTGCAAAGTTTTACTTAGGCCGCGAAGCGGCCACTTAGCCCCGACGGGGCACTTACAGCCGCGAAGCGGCGACTTAAGGAGAAAGAAATGCCACTGGTCAACATGCAGGAGATGCTGCTCTCCGCCCGCAAAGCGAAACATGCCGTCGGCGCGTTCAACGTTGCGAACTACGAGACCGCGCTCGCGGTGTTCAAGGCCGCCGAGGCCGAGAAGGAGCCGGTGATCGTGCAGCTCTACATGCGGCTGTTCGACACCGGGAAGGCGCGCGATTTGGCGCCGACGCTGCGCGGGCTTGCGGAGCGCGCGGCCGTGCCGGTCGCGCTGCACCTCGACCACGGCTCGACCGAGAAGCAGGCCGCGGACGCCCTCGCGTGGGGCTACACTTCGGTGATGTTCGACGGCTCGCGCCTCCCCTTCGACGAGAACGCGGCGCGTACGAAGGCCGTCGCGGACGCCGCGCACGCGGCCGGCGCCACGTGCGAGGGCGAGATCGGGCACGTCGCGATGGGCGACGAAACCGCGCTCACCGAGCCGGACGAGGCCGCGGCCTTCGCGAAAGCGAGCGGCGTCGATGCGCTCGCCGTCTCGATCGGCACCGCGCACGGCTACTACAAGGCCGAGCCGAAACTCGACATCCCGCGCTGCGCGGCGATCGCAGAGGCGCTGCCCGGCGTGCCGCTCGTGCTGCACGGCGGCAGCGGCACGCCGCTCGCGGACGTCCGCCGGGCGATCGAGTCCGGCATCGCGAAGGTGAACATCGCGACCGAGTTCCTCGACACCTACATCAAGTCCACGCTCAAGGTCTTCGGCGACCTGAACGGCGGGTTCGTCCCGCCGGACAAGCTCGCCGATCCGATCGTCGACGCCTGCGCGGCGCACGTCGCGCGCCTGGTGCGCTTCTTCGCCGGCCGCGGCTAGGAAGAATCCGGCCCGCCGCGGGGTTCGCGGCGGGCCGGCGGGTTTGAGGAAAGGAATGGTGCGCCTGGCGGGGTTCGAACCCACAACCTTCAGCTCCGGAGGCTGACGCTCTATCCAATTGGGCGACAGGCGCATGGTGCGGAAGCGGGGCCGGAGTCTAGCGGAATCCGCCGCGGAAGTCCAGCGAATTCGCCCGGCGCGCGCGGAAAAATAGCGCTTCCATTTAGCCGGCGGACATGGTATGATACGCGCGCATAGGGGCGAAATCCAGCCCCGGCACCGTCTCTTCAACCACATCGAAGGGGTTCAACCGTGATCAAGTCCGCATCCATTCCCGTTTCGGCGGCCGCACTGGCCGTCCTCCTCGCCGCGCAGGCGCCCGCCGCGCCCGCGGTCGGACCCGCCGGCCCGGCCGTCGAGTCTTCCGACTACGGCCGCTGGTACATCAGCCCCGCCTTCGGTTTCTGGAACTTCGAAGGCGACGAACCGCTCGAAGACGGTTTCTACGGCTCGCTCCGCGTCGGCTACGACTACAGCGAATGGTGGATGTTCGAAGTCAACGCCATCTTCGCCCCGTCGCTCGACGAGAACCTGTCCGGCTACTACTGGGACGGCAAGACGCAGAAGGTCCGCGAGTCCAAGTCCAAGGGCGACGACAAGTACTTCGACCACACGTGGGGCCTGCAGCTCTACGGCGACGCGATGCTCCACTTCACCTCGTGGGAGCGCCTCGACCCGTACGTGATCTTCGGCATCGGCCTCGAGACGTTCGGCAAGGACGTCATGGAAGACGCCGTCTCGCTCAACACCCGCGTCGGCGGCGGCGTGATGTACCACCTCGACGATTCGTGGACGCTCCGCGCCGACACGCGCGTGAACCTGGCCGGCTACAACACCGAGTTCAACCACACGATCGACGTCGGCTTCATCTACCGCTTCGGCGCCGAACGCATCAAGGACGACCCGCCGCCGGCCGTCGCGCTCGATTCCGACGGGGACGGCCTGCTCGACGACGACGAAATCCGCCTCGGCACCGACCCGAACAATCCCGACACGGACGGAGACGGCCTGCTCGACGGCGAGGAAATCAAGGCCTACGGCACCAACCCGCTGAATCCCGACACGGACGGCGACGGCCTCACCGACGGCGAGGAGGTCCGCAAGTACAAGACCAATCCCCTCAACCCCGACACGGACGGCGACGGCCTGCTCGACGGCGACGAGGTGAAGAAGTTCGGCACCGACCCGCGCAACCCCGACACGGACGGCGACGGCCTCAAGGACGGCGAGGAGGTCGTGAAGTTCGGCACCAACCCGCTCGACCCCGACACCGACAACGACGGTCTCAAGGACGGCGACGAAGTGAAGAAGTTCGGCACCAACCCGCTCAACCCCGACTCGGACTACGACATGCTCTCCGACGGCGCGGAGGTCCTCCAGTACCGCACCAACCCGCTCGACCCCGATACCGACAAGGGCGGCGTGCGCGACGGCCACGAAGTCATCTACGACCGGACCGATCCGCTCGTCGCGGCGGACGACATCCTCTTCTTCGAGCTCAAGATCAACTTCGACACGGACAAGTCCGTCATCAAGCCGCAGTACTTCGACCAGCTCGACAAGGTCGCCAAGGTCATGATCGAGAACCCGGGCTCCACCGCCACGGTCGAGGGCCACGCCGACCGCCGCGCCACCTCGCAGCGCGCGCACAACCTGCGCCTCTCCGAGAGCCGCGCCAAGGCGATCTGCTCCTACCTCCAGGGCAAGGGCATCGACGGTTCGCGCCTGAAGGCGATCGGCTACGGCTTCGACCACCCGAAGGCCCCGAACGACGCGAAGGAGGGCAACCTCGAGAACCGCCGCGTCGAGGTCTACATCGAAGGCGTGAAGACCGGCAAGGTCAACTACGTCAACCCCGGCCGCTAGGCCGCGCGGGTTCCGCCTCGGAGGGGCGTCCGGCGACCGCCGGGCGCCCCTTCCGTTTCCGCGAAAAAACGGTTGCATTCGCTTCGCGCTTTTTCTATAATCCCGCGCCGTCTTCTGCCTCTTGGTGTAACGGTAGCACAACTGACTCTGGATCAGTTTGTCCAGGTTCGAATCCTGGAGAGGCAACCAAGATTTCACAACCAAACCAACATCCCAGAAGAGGCACAACAATGGCCAAAATCAACTTCGGCGGCGTCGAAGAGCCGGTCACCACCCGCAAAGAATTCTCCATGGCGAAGGCCCGCAAGGTCCTCAAGGGCAAGACGATCGCCGTGCTCGGCTACGGCGTCCAGGGCCCCGCCCAGGCGCTCAACATGCGCGACAACGGCTTCAAGGTGATCGTCGGCCAGCGCCAGAGCGACCGCCCCGGCTCCTCCTGGCAGCGCGCGCTCAAGGACGGCTGGGTTCCCGGCAAGACGCTCTTCTCCTACGAGGAGGCCGCCGAAAAGGGCGACGTCGTGCAGTTCCTCGTCACGGACGCCGCGCAGCGCGAGATGTGGCCGAAGATCAAGCCGTTCCTCACGAAGGGCAAGGCTCTCTACTTCTCGCACGGTTTCGGCTACGAGTACAAGGACGTGACGGGCATCGTCCCGCCGAAGGACATCGACGTGATCATGGTCGCGCCCAAGGGCTCGGGCCTGAACGTCCGCCGCAACTTCCTCTCCGGCGCCGGCATCAACTCCTCCTACGCCGTCGCGCAGGACGCCACCGGCAAGGCGATGGACATCACGCTCGCGATCGGCATCGCGATCGGCTCGGGCTACCTCTTCCCGACGACCTTCCACAACGAGGTGTCGTCCGACCTCACGGGCGAGCGCGGCTCGCTCATGGGCGCGCTCTGCGCGATGATCGAGGCGCAGTACGAGACGCTCCGCAAGCACGGCCACTCTCCGTCCGAGGCGTTCAACGAGTCCTGCGAGGAGCTCACGCAGTCGCTCATCCGCCTCGTCGACGAGAACGGCATGGACTGGATGTACCAGAACTGCTCCGCGACCGCCCAGCACGGCGCGCTCAAGTGGCGCAAGATCTTCAAGAAGGCCGTGAAGCCCGTTTTCGAGCAGCTCTACAAGTCGGTCGTCAACAAGACCGAGTGCAAGGAAGTCATCCGCGACTGCGGCAAGAAGAACTACAAGCAGTGGCTCGAGAAGCAGCTCAAGCAGATGCGCGAGAGCGAGTGCTGGGCCGCGGGCGCCACGGTGCGCGCGCTGCGTCCGCACGAGGCCGCCAAGGAAGGCGCCGCCACCGCGGCGGGCGTCGGCGGCCGCAAGGTCAACTAGCGCCCGCGGCTCCGGGACCGTGAAGAACGCCTCCTCCGGAGCCGCCGACGGACGCGGGACGCTGCTGCTGCTGCCCGCGTTCAACGAAGAGCCGAGCGTCGGCGCGGTCGTCCGCGCGTGCCGCTCGGCCCTTCCGTTTTCGGAGATCCTCGTCGTGGACGACGGCTCCTCCGACGGAACGGCGGCCGCGGCGCGCGACGCCGGCGCGCGCGTGTTGCGCCTGCCGTGCAACCTCGGCGTCGGCGTCGCCGTGCAGGCGGGACTCCAGCGCGCCGTCGAGAGCGGATTCGACCGCGTCGTGCGCCTCGATTCGGACGGACAGCACGTCCCCGCCGAAATCCCGAAGCTCCTCGCGCGGCAGGAGCAGACGGGCGCGGACCTCGTCGTCGGCTCGCGATTCCTGCCCGGCTCGTCGTTCGACGGCTCGACCGTGGCGCGCCGTTTCGGAAACCGCGCGCTCGCGAAGTTCCTCTCGATCGTGTGCCAGGCGCGCGTGACGGACCCCACCTCCGGCTTCTGGTGCGTGTGCGGTCCTCTGTTGCGCTACTTCGCGTGGGAATATCCCTGCGACTATCCCGAGCCCGAGGCGCTCGCGCTGTTGCGCCGCCAGGGCTACCGCTTCGCCGAGGCGCCCGTGCGCGTCGAGCCGCGCGCACACGGACGGTCGCACATCCGGTCCGCCGGCATGCTGTATTTCGCGATGCGCGTCGGGCTCGCGCTCCTGGCCGACCGCGTGCGCCCGGTGAACCGCCGCTTCGCCCGGAAAGGCTGATCTTCCGCCGCTTTTTTTCCCTTGAGGGGCGGAGGCGTTCGTGGTAGCATCTTGCCCGCGTTCCGCGCATGCGGCGACGCGACAAAACCAACCATCGAACGAACAATCCAGATGAAAGCCACCACGACCCTCTCGCTCGCCGCCGCGTTCGCGGCCGCGGCCGCCTTCGGCGACGCCACGTCCGACGCCACCGCCACCGCCGTCAACCTCGCCGAGGCCATTCCCGAGGCCACCGCCGGCTGGGAGACCAAGCTCTCCGCCGGTTTCGAGACCTACTCCGGCAACACCGACAAGGACGCCGTGAACGGCCGCATCGAAACGCAGAAGTCCGACGGCGCCACCGTGGTGATCGCGTCCGCCGAGGGCGCCTGGGAGCAGCAGGAGACCGCCTACGTCGGCGAGGACGGTTCGGTCCGCACGAAGGACGAACGCACCGTCGGAAACGCGAAGTTCGACGTCAACGTGAAGGAGCGCTTCAACGGGTTCTTCGTCTACGGCAACGTCAACGGCAAGCACGACGACATGTCGAACCTCAAGTACCGCTTCGTCGAGAGCGTCGGTCTCGGCACCTATCTCGTCGACGAGGACGAGCTGAAGTTCTCGGTCGAGGGCGGCTTCGCCTACGTGCAGGAGAAGATCGGTTCGGAGAAGGACGACTACCCGGCCCTCCGCCTCGCCGAGCGCGCCGACTGGAAACCCGCCTGGGCCGAGGGCATCTCGTTCTACGAGACCGTCGCCGCGCTCTGGGACCTGGACGACACGGACCACTGGCTGATCGGAGCCGAAGCCGGCGCGGACGTCCCGCTCGCCGGTTCGTTCTCGCTCGTGCTCAAGGCCGCGGTCGACTACAACTCCGACCCCGGCTCGGGCGTCGACAAGACCGACCGCAAGGTCATGGCCCAGCTCGCCTACTCGTTCTAGGCGTCCGGGCACGGCGGCTCGGCCGCCGAAACGGTTTCGGGACGGTCCGCCAGGACCCTCCCGCCACACGAAAAGCCAGCGGGAACGGCGGGCGTCCGGAAACGGGCGCCCGCCGTTTTTCCGCGCTTCCCGCGCGCGGGCGCGCTTGACTTCGCGGGCGTGTTCTTCTAGCATTCCCGCCATTCCGATTCCATCCGGGCCCGCGCGCCCGTCCAGGAGACTCCCATGCAGAAAAAGACCCCCGCGTATTCCTGCAACCCCCTCGTCGACGCCATCGGCAAGCCCGCCGCCGCGTTCACCAAGGCCGACATCGAGAAGTACGTCGTCTCGAACGGCATCCGCCACGTCAACTTCATGTACCCGGGCGGCGACGGGCGCCTCAAGACGCTCAACTTCGTCGTGAACGACGGCGCCTATCTCGACGAAATCCTCACCTGCGGCGAGCGCGTCGACGGCTCCAGCCTCTTCTCCTACGTCGAGGCGAGCAGCTCCGACCTCTACGTCGTGCCGCGCTTCTCGACCGCGTTCATGGACCCGTTCGCGGAGCTCCCGACGCTGTGCCTCCTCTGCTCGTTCTTCGACAAGGACGGCAACCCTCTCGCGAGCTCGCCGGAATACACGCTCCGGAAGGCGTGCGCCGTCTTCCGCGAGGAGACGGGCCTCACGTTCGAGGCGATGGGCGAGCTCGAGTACTACGTCATCGCCGAAGACACGGGCGCGTTCCCGGCCGCCGACCAGCGCGGCTACCACGAGTCGGGCCCGTTCGCGAAGTTCAACGAGTTCCGCCAGAAGTGCATGCTCTACGCGGCGCGCCTCGGCTGCCGCATCAAGTACGGCCACAGCGAGGTCGGCAACTTCACGCAGGACGGCAAGCTCTACGAGCAGAACGAGATCGAGTTCCTCCCGTGCCCGGCCGAAAGCGCGGCCGACCAGCTCACGCTCGCCAAGTGGGTCATCCGAAACCTCGGCGCGCGCTGCGGGCTCGACGTCACGTTCGCCCCGAAGATCACCGTCGGCAAGGCCGGCAGCGGCCTCCACATCCACATGCGCCTCACGAAGGGCGGCCGCAACCAGATGCTCGACAAGGGCTCGATCTCCAAGACCGCGCGCCGCGCGATCGCGGGCCTGATGGAGCTCGCGCCGTCGATCACCGCGTTCGGCAACGTGAACCCGACGTCCTACCTCCGGCTCGTGCCGCACCAGGAGGCGCCGACGAACGTCTGCTGGGGCGACCGCAACCGCTCGGTGCTCGTCCGCGTCCCGCTGGGCTGGGCCGGCCGCACGGACATGTGCGCGCAGGCGAACCCGCTCGAAAAGGCCGCCGCGGGCGGCACGCAGGAGAAGCAGACGGTCGAAATCCGATCGCCCGACGCCTCCGCGAACGTCTACCTCCTGCTCGCCGGTCTCGCCGTCGCGCTCCGCCACGGCCTGGAGAAGAAGGAGAAGGACGCGCTCGCGCTCGCCGCGAAGACCTACGTGAACGTCAACATCCACAAGGCCGAGAACGCGAAGCTGCTCGCCTCGCTCGCGACGCTGCCCGACAGCTGCTGGGCTTCCGCGGACCGCCTGCTCGCGCAGCGCAAGGTCTACGAGGCCAAGGGCGTCTTCTCGCCCGCGACGATCGACGGCATCGCCAAGATGCTCAAGGGCTTCGACGACAAGACGCTCCGCGCCCGCGTCACCAAGAGCCAGGCCGCGATGGCCGAGCTCGTGAAGACGTACTTCCACTGCGGCTAGCGCGCGCCGCTCAACGGTCCGGAAAGCCCCCGCGCCCCGCGCGGGGGCTTTCTCATTTTCCGCCCTTGAGCTTCTTGAGAGCGTCCTTGAAGGAGGCCTTGCCCATCTCGCCTTCGTTGACGAACTCGACGTTCGTCTCCTCGCCGCTGCGGCGCTGGATCGAGATCCAGCGGGCGAGGGCGATTTCGGCGACGAGGAAGATCAACGCGGCGATGGCGAAGAAGCGCCACATCTCGCGGCCGAAGGCGGAGCCGTGCAGGATCTTCACCACGTCCTCCTCCTGCGTGGCGAGCGAGAGCTGCACGTATTCGCGCAGGGCGTCCTCCTGGTCCTTGGAGATCGCGAGCATCTCGCTTTCCTCGACGCCGGCGCGGACGTCGAACGCGATCGTCCCCTCGGGCGTGGCGGCGGCGCCGAGGCCGGGCGGGAGGCCTTCCTCCGGCTTCTGCACGACGTAGAGGCCGGGCAGGAGCGGGCGCGAGATCTTGAGCCACGTGCCGTCCGGGTCGGTGAGCAGCTCGCCGTTGAAGAGTTTGCCGTTCGGGTCGGCGACCGAGACGAGCTGCCCGAAGCCGGCGGCGGAGAGCGGCGAAAGGCATTCGGTCGGGACCGGCTCGGGGTTCTGCGCGCCGGGCTTCTTCCAGCGGAAGGAGCACATGGCCTGGCCGCCGTCCTCCTCGAACTCGAGGCGCACGGAGACTCCCTGCCCGCGCTTGAGCTGGACGGCGCCGCCGCCGTAGGCCTTGCCGTCGAGCTGGATCGAGCAGCGGTCGTCGCACGGGGCGGAGAACTCGTAGGCGCCGTCGGCGGGGGCGGTCACGGTGCCGACCCAGCGCACGGAGAAGTTGTCGGCCGGGATGCCGGACATCGGCGAACCGCCGCCCCAGTTGAAGTCGACCTTCGCGTCGGTGCGGATCTTCGGGTCGCCCTGCTGCTTCTTCTGCGGGTAGTAGTAGCCGAGCATGCCGTGCCCGCCGCCGCCGCGGAGCGAGGAGGCCGCGAGGCGCGGGGCGAGCAGGAGCTGCGCGCCGTCGGACGGCGCGACGTTGAGCTCGGGCTGCAGCGGGCTCGCGAGGAAGTAGGCCAGCTCGTGGACGAACGGCACGAACGACTGGCGCGAGGGCAGGTCGGAGGCGATCGCCTCGAACGGGAAGGCCGAGAGGACCACCGAGCCGCGTCCGAACGAGCGGATCGCGAGCGCCGGCGTGCCGTCCGCGAACGAGGCGGCCGTGCCGGCGTCGCCCGCAAGGCCGGGGCGCAGCGTCCAGCGCTGCAGCGGGGCGACGCGCCCGAGGTCGGTGCCCGCGCGGAACGAGCGCAGCGCGTCGTGCGTGAAGGTCGACGGCTCGAGCGGCGACGCTTCCGACGGGTCGGCGATCGTCTTCCATTCGCCGAGCTCGAGCGGCAGGACGGGTTCGCCGCGCTGGCGCCAGGCGTTCCAGAGCGGGGCGCGGACCTTGGCGCCGGGCAGGACGAGCAGGCCGCCGCCGCCGCGCACGTAGGACGCGAGCGCGCCGAGCGTGCCCTCCGAGAGCTGCGCGACGTTGCAGAGCGCGACGAGCGCGTAGGCGGAGAAGTCGGCGCGCGTGGCGGTGCGGGAGACGTCCTCCACGTCCGCGTCGAGCAGGAAGCCCGCGCGGTCGGCCGCGGTGCCGGCGTTGCGGGGGCTCAGCGCGAGCGAGACGTAGGTCGAGCCGCGCGCGAGACGCGGGCCGGAGGAGTCGCCGTCCACGACGAGCACGCGCATCGAGTCGAGCACCGGGACGACGAGGCGGAACGTGTCGTCCTCCGGCAGGTCGTCGCGCGCCGTGACGGTCGCCGAGAGGACCGCCGCGCCCGGCTTGTCGAACTTGTGCCGGAACTCGAACGTCTGCGTCGCGCCCGGCTCGAGCTGGCGCACGTCCTTCGTGGTGTAGACCTGCGAGCCCGCGTGCAGCGCGACCGAGTCCGGCGTGACGGCCTCCGTGCCGGCGTTGAGGACGGCGACGCGCACGACGACCTCGCGGTCGGTGCCGACGACGTCGCGCGAGAGCGTGATGCCGGACACCGCCACGTCGCGGATCGACGCGGGCAGCGGCAACGTGCGCCAGACGAGCGGCGGCGGCGTCCGCATCTGCGAGAAGACCGATCGGATCGTCCCCCAGCGGCCCTTGGACTGCAGGTCCCAGCCGACGGCCTGGCCGTCGCCCAGGACGACGATCTGCTTGACGGCGTTGTTGCCGGCGGCGAGCGTGACGGCGGCCGAGGCGAGCGCGGCGGGCGCGCGCATCGTGCCGTGCGTCGGCTTGAGCGCCTGGAGCGTCTCGCGCAGGACGCGGCGGTCGGAGACGGGCACGGGGTTCATCACCTCGGGGACCGGCCCGCCGAGGATGATCGAAAAGGCGGTCTGGCGCCCGGCCTGCTCGAGGTACTTGCCGGCTTCGTCGACGGCGAGCTCGAAGTTGCTCTTGCCGTCCGGCCCGACCATGCACATCGAGGACGAACCGTCGATGATCAACGCGACGTCCTTGCTCGCGCCGCCGCCGAAGCGCTTGAGGTTGAGCTGCTTCTCGAACAGGACCGCGGCGGCGACGAGCGCGCCGATCGCGAGCGCGGCGAACATCGCGAGCGCGCGCCATTTCGGGTAGCGCCAGAGGGCGAAGGAAATGCCGAAGAGGACGATCGCGAGCAGCATCGCCGGCAGGACGACGATCCACGCGACCTGCGAATCCGGCGTGGAGAACGGGCGGGCGAGCGCGAGGGCGGCGAACGCGGGCAGGAGGCAGCGGCAGGCGAGCAGCAGGATGTCCTCCAGGAGGACCTTGCGCTTGCGCTTGCGCATGGACGCGAGCAGGAAGATCATCGCGCCCCAGGGCGTGCGCCGCTGGTTCTTGCGGCTCAGCAGCTGGATGATGATCGGGACGGCGATCGCCAGGAGCCCGAGGAGGAGGAAGGCGTTGATGAACTGCATCGCGAGGCTCGCCCGCCGCCCCTGGGAGCGGCGGACGCCCTGAATGCTACCAAACATCCCGCCCGCGGGCAAGGGCGAAAATTCCCGCGGGCTTGCATTTTCGGGCGAAATGTGAGAGAGTCTAGGTCATCCGTTTCCCACACCGCAACCCTCCGGAAAAACCATGAAAAACACGCTGTCTCTCCTCGTCGCGGCCGCCGCCCTCGCGGCCATCCCCGCTTCCGCCGACGGAACGCTCGAAGGCTCCGTCAACTTCGGCGGCGCGATTTCCTACGAAACGACCACCATCGCCGGCTCCGAATTCGACATCGACCTGCACGGCGGCGTCTTCGCCGCGGACAGCGTCTTCGCCGGCGGCGACCTGATGCTCCGCGACAACGAGGCCATAACGGCCTGGGAGCTTACCGCCATGGGCCGCTTCCACTTCCTCGATCCCCTGCTCACGGACGAGGGCGGGGCGATCGCGGCGTTTTCGCCCTACGTCGGCCTCCGGCTCGGCTACGCGTCCTGCGACACCACCGCCAAGGACGAGTCCGGCCTCGTGCTCGCCGCCCGCATCGGCACCAACTTCTTCATCACGGAGAATTTCGCGCTCGACTTCTACGTGGACGGCGCCGCCGCGACGGCCGACGTCTACGCCGACAAGTCGAAGATGGAATCGACCGACGTCCGCGTCCATCTCGGCTTCGACTTCTTCTTCTAGGATTTTCCCATGAAAACCTACAACATCGCAGCCATCCCCGGCGACGGAACCGGCCCCGAAGTGATCGGCGAGGGCCTCAAGGTCCTCAAGGCCGCCGCCAAGAAGTTCAAGTTCGGCCTCAAGACGAAGGTCTTCCCCTTCGGCGGCAAGCACTACCTCGAGACGGGCAAGCTCGTCGACGAGGCGGACGAGGCGGAGCTCCGCAAGTTCGACGCCATCTACCTCGGCGCGATCGGCCTCTCCGGCGCCGGCGCGAAGAACGTCGCCCCCGGCATCCTCGAGAAGAACATCCTCCTGAAGCTCCGCTTCGACTTCGACCAGTACATCAACCTGCGGCCCGTCAAGCTCTATCCCGGCGTCGCCTCGCCGATCGCCGGCGTCTCGCCCGAGACGATGGACTACGTGGTCGTCCGCGAGAACACGGGCGGCGTCTACACCGGCATGGGCGGCATCATGATGAAGGGCACGCCCAACGAGATCGCCTCGCAGGAGTGGGTCTACAACCGCTTCCAGGTCGACCGCTGCCTCAAGTACGCGTTCGAGCTCGCCAAGAAGCGGCACTCGAAGAAGGCGCCGTTCCGCGGACTCTCCGCCGAAGCGAAGGCCGCCGGCAAGACCGCGCGCCTCACGCTCTGCGGCAAGACGAACGTCCTCACGAACGTCTTCGGCCTCTGGGAGCGCGCCGCGAAGGAGATGGCGAAGCAGTATCCGACCGTCGAGCTGGCGTACCGCCACGTCGACGCGATCTGCCTCCTCATGGTGCAGGACCCGGGCCAGTTCGACGTCATCGTCACGGACAACATGTTCGGCGACATCATCACCGACCTCGGCGCAGCGTGCCAGGGCGGCCTCGGCGTCGCCGCCGGCGGCAACCTGAACCCCGACAAGGGCGGCGTCTCGATGTACGAGCCCATCGGCGGCACCGCGCCCGACTGGACCGGCAGGAACGGCATCAACCCGATCGCCGCGATCGGCGCGGCCGCGCTGATGATCGGCAACCTCGGCGAAACGAAGGCGGCCGCGGCCATCGAGGCGGCGATCGCGAAGACGACGCCGAAGATGAAGACGCAGCTCGCCGGCCGGATGGGCTACACGACGACCCAGGTCGGCGACCTCGTCGTCAAGGCGCTGTAACCCGGCGGCCCGGCGGATGGTCCCGTTCCCGCTGTTCCTCGCCGCCCGCTACCTGCGCCCCAAGCGCAGCTTCTCCTCGGTCATCCCGGTCGTCACCGTGCTGGGCATCACGCTCGGCGTGGCGATCCTGATGATCGTGCTGGCGGTGATGACCGGCTTCGGCGACGTCTGGCGCGACCGCATCCTGTCGTTCTCGCCGCACGTCGTCGTGCAGGGCCGCTACGGCGACATCCGCGACGCGGACGCGCTCTGCGACCGGCTCTCGAAAATGCCCGGCGTCGAGAGCGCCTGCCCCGCGATCATGTTCCCCGCGATGCTGCGCGGCGACCGCGGCGGCGACCCCGTCACGGTCACGGTCCTCGGCATCGACCCGGACCGCCCGTCCGTCGTGGCGAACGCCGCGGGGCGGATCGTTTCCGGCGCCTACGACGTGCGCGAGGACCGCGCGATCGTCGGCCGGGAGCTGGCGTGGCGCCTCGGCGCGCGGCCGGGCTCGCGCTTCCTGTGCTACTCGCCGCTCAACCTCAAGTCCGCCGACGAGCTGTACTTCCCCGAGGAGGTCGAGATTTCGGGCGTGTTCGACATGGGCCTGGCGAAGTTCGACGACGGTCTGCTCGTCTGTTCGCTCGGCATGGCGCGCGACCTCATGGGCATGGACGGCGGCGCCCGCATGGTGCAGCTGCAGGTCGCCGACCCGAACCGCGCGTGGGAGACGGCCGCCGCGATCGACGAGGAGTTTTCGCCCCTGACCGTCTCCTCGACGTGGATGGACCAGGACCGCGTGCTCTTCAACGCGCTGCGGACCGAGAAGACGATGATGTTCATCCTGCTCGCGTTCATCGCGATCGTCGCCGCGTTCTGCGTGACGAACACGCTCATCGTCATCACGATCCAGAAGACGAAGGAGATCGGCCTGATGAAGGCGCTCGGCTTCTCCGGCGGGCAGATCCGCGCGGCGTTCGTCCTGCACGGGCTCGTGCAGTGCGTGCTCGGCGAACTGCTCGGACTGGGCGCGGGCTGGCTCGTGCTGCGCAACCTGCAGGGCATCGTCCGGCAGCTCTCCAAATGGGGCTGGGACGTCTTCCCGGAGGCGGTCTACGGCCTGCCCGAGCTGCCGTGGCGCGTCGTCCCCTCGGACGTCGTGGCCGTGGTCGGCATCGTCTTCGCCTTCTGCCTCGCCGCGAGCTTCCTCCCCGCCTGGCTCGCCTCCCGCCTCGACCCGGTCAAGGCGATCAACCAGGAATAGCGCCCGCGCGCTTGCACGTCCGGGGCGCGTGTGGTAGCATGGGCCGCGTTTCCGGCGACGCCAGGGTGGCGGAATGGCAGACGCAGGGGACTTAAAATCCCCTTCCCGCAAGGGAGTGCGGGTTCGATCCCCGCCCCTGGCAAATTCGGACGTTGGGCGGGCGGCGCGGCCGGCTCGCCGGCCTCCGCCGCCCATCGCTAACCTCTCACCTCTAACCTCTAACCTCTGACCTCGCATTGCCGCCGCCCTTTTCCCTTCTTCTGTCCCTCGCGTCGGGCGAGGTCGGGCGCGTCCTTTCGGACCTGCCGCCGGACCTGCGCCGGCGCGCGGCGGCGGTGCCGGTCCGCTACGAGGAGCGCGTGGCGGCGCACTGGATCGCCGACGGCGTGGAGCCCGATTCGCTCGGGCTCTTCAGCGGGCCGGGCCTGCGCGACCCGGACGCGGCGCTCTCGGACGAACCGCCTCTCGTGACGCTCTTCCTGCGCAACCTCTGGGACTGGTGCGACGGCGACCGCGGCGCGTACCTCGAAGAGGTCGCGCGGACGTACCTGCACGAGTTCGGGCACTACCTCGGACTCGAAGAGGACGGGATGGAGGAACGAGACCTGGACTAGAGCCTCGCGGCGCTAGTCCAGGTGGTGGAACGCGCGGAAGGCCGCGTCGGACTCTTCGCCCATGTAGTGGGCGCGGGTGCGGCGGTCGGTCTTGCGCAGGTCGACGAGGATCAGGCCGTCGATGCAGTCGCCGAAGTCCGGGTCGACGTTGAACGCGAGGATGCGGCCGCCGAGCTTGAGATACTGCTTGACGAGGATCGGGATGCCCTTGTGGTCTTTCTCGATGTCCGCGAGGATCGCGCCGGCGCGGTTGGTGTCCGCGATGAACGGCGCGTAGTCCGGGTTCTTCCACTCGGCGCGCTTCGTCCGGCGCGCCGGGCGGCGCGGGCGCACGAGGCGGGCCAGTTCGCGGGCGAAGTTCGAGAGGCTCAGCGACCGCAGCAGGATGTTGCGCGAGGCGTCCTTGTAGGCGGCCGAGATGCTCACGGGCCCGAACAGGTTCACGTACTCCGGATGGCGCGCGATGAACGCGCCGATGCCCTTCCAGAGCATCAGCAGCGGGCCGAAGCCGCGCTGGTACTCGGGACGGACGAACGACCGGCCCATCTCGATCGCGGGCTGGCATTTCTCGATCAGCTCCGCCGAATACTTGAAGAGCGTGTGCGTGTAGAGGCCCTTGACGCCTTCGGACGCCATGATCTCCGGCGCGAGGCCCATCCGGTAGGCGCCCGCGATGCGGCGCTCCGCGGGGTCCCAGAGGAAGAGGTGGTGGTATGTCAGGTCGTACCGGTCGGTGTCCGACGCCTGGCCGGTCCCTTCGCCCACGGCGCGGAACGTGATTTCGCGCAGACGGCCGATCTCGCGCAGGATCGGCGAATCGGCGGCGAGCTTGGTGAAATACACGTCCAGGCCCGAGCCGGACATGAGGAAGGCTTCTTTCGGGAGCGCCGCGAGCGCGGCCTCGATCTCCGCGAGCGGCGTTTCCGGGACGATCGGCGTCTCGGGCGGGGCGGCCTTCGGACGGCGGCGGCGCAAGCGCGGGAAAAGCGTGCGCTTCTTCGGCTCCACGCGCCCTTCCAGGGCGTAGGAACGCAGGCGCGCGTACTGGATCAGCTCGGCGTCCGTCGCGAACTTCGCGCACTCGGCCGGCGTGATGGGCGCGCCGACAAACGCCTGCATCTCGTGGTTGCGGCGTCGGACGGTCATGCGCGGGAGAAGCACGGTGCGCAGCCGCGGGTGCACGAGGCCGGCGAACTGGAAGAAGCCGGGATTGCGGCCGCAGAAGTGCATCGGGACGATCGTCGCGCCCGTCTTGCGGGCGAGCGAGGCGATCATCGGGTTCCACGGCGGGTCGCGGACGAGGCGGCTCTTGAGGTCCACGCTGGAGACCTCGCCGGACGGGAACACGCCGAGGATGTGCCCTTCCTTGAGGTGGCGGATGCTCTCCTGGATGGGCTTGATGTTCTGCCGGAGCGCGTTCTGGCCGCCGAAGGGGTTCACGAAGATGAACATGCCGCGCATCTCCGGGATCGCGTCCAGGAAGTAGTTGGCCATGACCTTGTAGTCCGGCCGGATCCGTTCGAGCATCCGGATGAACGCGACGCCCTCGATGCCGCCGAAGGGGTGGTTCGAGACGAGCACGACGGGGCCGGTCTTCGGAATGCGGGCCAGGTCCTCGTCGGACACCTCGAGCTTCACGTTCATGGCGCGCAGGACGGAGTCGCAGAACGTCTCCGCCCGCCCGGAGGAAAGCTCCTCGCGGGCGGCGTGGATGATCTTGTCCAGTTTCGGGAAGCCGACGGCCCGCTCGACGAGCCCGCGCGTGACGCGGTTCCGGAACCCGCGCGGCGCCGCGTCCGGGTTGATGAAGAAGACTTTCTCGATTTTCTTTTTTCTCATGGAAAAGGGGGGCCGCGGCCGGGGGCGCGGCGCGTGGGGACAATGCTACCAGACAAACGCCTCGCGGGCAAGGGATTTTCCCGCCCGCGCGGCGAAGTCGCGGACGATCGGACGCCGCAAGGCCGACGGGCCGCGCGGACGCCCGGCCCGTCAGCCTTGCGAATCCGCAGCGAGCACGTCGCCCGCGAGGAAGAGGGACCCCGCAACGAGGACGGGTCGGCCCGTCGCAAGCGCGTCGGCCCGCGCCGCGGCGAGCCCTTCCCCGAGCGTGGCGCAGGCGGCGACTTCGCGCAGGCCCGCGCCGCGCGCGAACGCGGCGAGCTTCTCCGGCGGAAGGCCGCGCGGGTTGGAGAGCGGGACGGTCCAGACTTTCCCGACGACCGGCGCGAGCGCCTGCAGCCACCCCGCCGGGTCCTTGTCCGCGCACATGCCGCAGACGAGCCGGACGCCGCGGGCGGCCTTCGCCGCCTTGAGCGCGCCGACGAGCGCTTCGGCCGCGCACGGGTTGTGCCCGCCGTCCAGGATCGTGGCGGGGTCTTCGGAGAGCAGCTGGAAGCGCCCCGGCAGCTCCGCCGCGCCGAGGCCGGCGGCGACGGTCTTCGCCGGCCATTCGATCCCGAGGACGCGCCCGAGCGCCTCGGCCGCGGCGACGGCCGTGGCGGAGTTTTCGACCTGGTAGGACGCCGCGAGGCGCATCTTCACGCGCCCGTAGTCCGCCGCGCCGGACGACACGGCGAGCGTCTGCCCCGCCAGGTCGCCGCGGAGGCGCGAGACTTCGACCGTTTCCGGCGCGAACACGGCGGGCGCGCCGACTTCGCGGGCGCGGGCGAGGATCGCCGCGCGGGCTTCGTCCGGCATCGCGCCGAGGACGAGCGGAACGCCCGGCTTGGCGATGCCGGCCTTTTCGAGGGCGATCTTTTCGAGCGTGTCCCCGAGATACTGCATGTGGTCCATGCCGATGCGGGTGATCACGGACACGGCGGGGAGGAAGACGTTGGTGGCGTCCAGCCGGCCGCCCATGCCGACCTCGGCCACGGCGAGCTTCACGCCCTCGCGGGCGAACCAGAGCGCGCAGAGCGCGGTCGTCGTCTCGAAGAACGTCGGCTCCGGCGCGCCGCGCGCGACGAGCCGCGCGGCGGCGGCCTCGACTTCGTCGAGCAGCGCGAAAAACGCGTCGTCGGGGATCTCCGCGCCGCCGATGCGGAAGCGCTCGGAGATCCGGACGAGGTGGGGCGACGTGTAGAGTCCCGTGCGGAGACCCGCGGCGCGCAGGACCGAATCCAGCATCGCGCAGACGGAGCCCTTGCCGTCCGTCCCCGCCACGTGCAGCACGCGGAAGGACTCCTGCGGATCGCCGAGTTCGCGCAGGAGGGCGCGGATCGAGTCGAGACCGGGCTTGATGCCGAACGTGCGGCGGGCGTAGAGCCGTTCGAGGCGGGATGCGTTGTCCATGCGTGCGATTCCGGCGGAAAGTCGCGGGAAGGGGCGACCGCGCGCGGGCTACTTCGCCGAAAGGCGGAGGGTCTTGATCTCGAACGGGCGGAAGGCGAGCTTCGCCGGGAGGGCCATGGGCGCGCCGGTTTCGGCGAGCTCGTTCGCGAGGACCGGAGTCGCTTTCGCGAAGTGACGAGTGACGAGTGACGAGTGACGAGTGGCGGAGAGCGTCGCGGTCGCGCGGCGGCCGCGCGTTTCCACGAGGCGCACCACCAGATCGTCGGAGTCCTCGGCCTTCTTGAGGACCGCCAGATCGATGCCTTCGCCCTCCAGCGCCACGGGGAGGGGTTCGGGGAGGGCGCAGTCCTCTCCCGTCGCGGCGAAGCCCTCGAAGCGCTCCACGCTCTGGTTCAGCTCGGCGGCGGCGGCGACCACTTCGTCGGTGTGTGCGAGGTCGCCCGCGTGCGGGAGGATCGCGTAGGTGAAGCGGTGCGCGCCCTTGTCGGCGACCGGGTCGGGCTCGGTGGAGGCGCGGAGGAGCGAGATCGAGAGCTCGCTTCCCTTGACGCGGTAGCCGTACTTGCAGTCGTTGAGGAGCGCGACGCCGAAGTCCGGCTCGGAGAGGTCCGCGTAGCGGTGCGCGCAGCTCTCGAACTGCGCGTAGTCCCACTTGGTGTTGTCGTGCGTCGGGCGCGCGACCGTGCCGTACTGGATCTCGAAGCGGGCCTGGTCCGCGATGACGTCCGTCGGGAACGCCGCGCGCAGGATCTTGTGCGATTCCTTCCAGTCGTCCGTCGACGTCTCGAAGTCGAGGCGCTTGGAGCCGGCCGCGAGGCGGATCGTCTGCACGAAGCGCGAGGCGCCGATCGAGAAGACCGCGCGCAGGCCGCTGCAGACGGGGCCGTCGAAGGGCTCCGCCGATTCGACCTTCGGCGCGCCGACGGGCATGTCGCGCGCGTATTCCTCGATGTCCCACGCGTCGAAGGAGTGCGGGTGGTCGTCGTAGAGCGAAAGGACGTTGCCGGGCTTCGCGCTCGTGATGAACTCGCGCTTGCATTCCTTGTCCAGCGCGCGCGTGACCTGCAAGGTCTTGGGATCGATCTCGTAGCGGACGCGGTCGTTCTCGAGGACGATCCGCGACCTCTGAAGGAGGTCGCGGCAAGACGCCCCGTCCTGCCGCGAGGCCCGGTACAGGGTCGCGAAGGACCGCGGGGGAACTTCCACTTGCACGAGGACCTTGCCGCCCTCTTTCTGCGCGGGCAGCACGGTGCCCGCGCATTTCGCGCCGGCCCAGCCGGCCGGCAGCGGAATGCAGCCGGAGAACGGAGTCGAGGAGGGATTGAACAAAGCCAGCGCGTCTTTCTTCTTCGCGAGCATCGTCGCGGCGGCCTTGGCGGCGAGGGCGTGCGCCTTCTCCGCGACGCCGCGGACCAGCGCGCCGCTTTCCTCGTAGACGCGGTGGATCGACGAGCCGGGGATGATGTCGTGGAACTGGCAGAGGAGGAGCGACTTCCACAGGCCGAGCAGCTCGGCTTGCGGATACTTCGCCGCGCCCCGCGCGGCGGCGGCGCACAGCATCTCCGCGACCCGGAGCGCCTCTTCGGCGCGGCGGTTGGCGAGCTTCTGCGCGGCCTGCGTGGTGAAGGTCGCGCGGTGCATCTCGAAGTAGAGCTCGCCGGACCAGACGTCGAGGTCGGCCGCCTGCTCGGCGATGCGGTCCATCGCATCCTGCGCGAAGCCGAACGTCACGGGCGGGCAGCCGTTGAGGGCCGCGCAGCGGCGGCCGCGCTCGACGTGCTCCTCCTTCGGGCCGCCGCCGCCGTCGCCCATGCCGAAGAGCGAGATGGCGACATCGACGATGCCCGCCTCGCGGTTGTTGCGCTCGTGCTTGCCGAGCTGGTCGGGGAGCAGGTCCGCGTTGTAGGTGTCCTCGGGCGGGAAGTGCGCGACGACGCGCGAGCCGTCGATGCCCTCCCACACGAACGAGTTGTGCGGAAACTGGTTGTAGCGGTTCCAGGAGAGCTTCTGCGTGAGGAAGAAGCCGATGCCGCACTGCTGCAGGATCTGCGGGAGCTGGCCGGAATAGCCGAAGACGTCCGGGAGCCAGAGGTTGCGCGGGACGACGCCGAATTCTTCCTTGAAGAACCGCTGCCCGACAAGGCACTGGCGCACGAGCGATTCGCCCGACGGAATGTTGCAGTCCGCCTCGACCCACATGCCGCCCTGCACCTCCCAGCGGCCGTCGGCAACCGCCTTCTTGACCTTCCGGTAGAGCGCGGGATAGTTCTGCTTGCAGAGCTCGTAGAGCTGCGCCTGCGAGGAGCCGTACTTGAACTCGGGGTAGCGCGCCATCAGGAAGAGCTGGCTCGCGAACGTGCGGCCGACCTTGCGGACGGTCTCGCGCAGCGGCCAGAGCCACTCCACGTCGATGTGCGAGTGGCCGATCGCGGTGACGCGCGTCGCGGCGGGGTCGACGCCGACGCCCCACACCGTCTTGCGCAGCGCCTCGTGGACGGCGCGCGCTCCGCCGCGCTCGGGCGGGTAGAGGTCGAGCGCGCGGCTCGTCGCGCGGACGACCTGGATGCGGCGCGAGGACTTCTCGGGGAGGATCTGGGCTAGCGAGAGGATGACGTCGAGGTCCTGCTTGAGCTGCCACTTGTCGTAGTCGAAGCGGCAGACCGAGAGCTGGTCCACGGAGGCGCTCCACGTGCCGTGGACCGCCTCGGGCGCGGCGCCCTCCGCGACGGGGTCGGGGCGGCGCGAGACGCCGAACATGTCGTTCGCGCCGGCGTCGACCCAGAAGTCGACCTTCTCGCCGCCCTTCGCCTTCGCGAGCCAGTGGAAGTGGTCCTTGCGGTAGCCGGGCAGGAACGCGCAGCCGTTCGTGAGGCCGACGAGCGGGCAGCCCTTCGCGTCGAAGACGAGCGCCTCGCCGTGGAAGTCGAGGTTGAGCGTGACGCACGCGCCCTTCCACGCCTTCGGCACCTCGCCGGTGACGTGGAACCAGCCGCAGTCGAACGCGCCGCCCCAGCGCTCGCCCCGCTTGATCGGGCGGTACTTGAGCTTGAGGCGCTCGGCGTAGGGGACGGGCTCCTTCGTGACGGCGGCCTCGGCGCGCAGCGGGACGCGCTCGGCGGCGATTTCGTTGACGAGGCGGCCCGCGACCTCGCGGATGCGGTGCTCGTGGATGTCGAGGTAGAAGTGGGACATGGTCTTGTGGTCCTGTGGTCGGGCGGTCCGACGAAGTTGCGCGGATTCTACCATACCCCGCCGCGCGGCGGCAAGGCGTCGTTTGTCTGGACATTCCCCGCTTTTTCCGCGGGTGCGCCGGGACGCCCCCCGGGGCCTCCCGGCGCAC
>JAFPUX010000316.1 GCA_017413145.1 Kiritimatiellia bacterium
AGGTAGAACGTGTAGCCGTAGTAGGTCCCCACGAGCTTGGTGCGCCCGAGCGACCGCAGCACGTCCTTCGCGTGCCCGCACGCCTCCAGCGCGTCCTTCGCGATGATCCACGAGTTGTAGTCCATGTAGGCGATCGCGTTCCGATGCCGCTCCCCGTCCCAGAGGACGTCCAGGGGCGAATCGAGCGCCTGCCGCTCGGCGAGGTCGGGGACGTGCGGGTCCGCGAGCCCGGGATACCGTTCGGCGGCGAACGCCGCGAAGGCCCGTTTGTTGACGTCCGAGAAGTCGCGCACGTGGCCGGGCTTCGCGTCCCATCCCAGCCACTCCACCGTGACGCCCGAGTTCACGCGGTAGCCGATGATCCGGTTGGCGTAGGGGGACGATTCCAGACGGCGGATCGCGCGCTCCGTCATCTCCTTGATCTCGTCGAGCCCGAGCCGCGAGGCGTAGCTCCAGCTGAAGCGGCTGGCCGGGACGATGTCCCCGGTTTCGTCGGCGGCCATCTCCTCCGGGTGCCGCTGCGCGAAGTCCGCCGGCGGGTAGACCGACAGGTCCCAGACGAACCAGGCGTCGGGATTCGCCCGGCGGTATTTCTCGGCGATGCGGTCGAACGAGGAGAAGTCGTACGTACCGAGCCGCGGATGCCAGTCCACGCAATTGTTGTAGACCGTGACCACGGTGAGCGGCATGTCGCTGTGGCGCGGCAGGCGGTCCGGGCGCCGCAGGTACTGGACGCCGCCCCACAGGAGAGGGAACGGCGTGCCGTCCAGATGGACCGTGGGCACGCCCGACACCGGCTTCACCTCGGCCCGGACCGGATGGTCGAAGCCGGGGATGTCGGACGCCTTGCGCGCGGCGATCCGCAGGCGTCCTCCGGGCCATCCTCCCCCGTCGCAGCAGACGGCGGAGGACGAAAGCCGAATCTCGTATTCGCCCGAATGGCAGTAGAGGGGCGTCTCGAACGGAATCTCCAGCCGCCAGCGGCCGTCCGCGAGGCGGACGATGTTCGAGCTCCCCAGCGACAGCGTCTCGTCCCACCACGTGGCGTCGTTGCGGCGCAGCGCGAGATCGGCCTCGAAGTCGCCTTCCGGCGGCGCCCCCTCGAACTCGTAGCGGAGCGCCGCCGTCTCGCCCGCCCGTACGCGCGGCGACCCGGGCCCGCCGCCGAGGAAGCGCTGCGGGCGGGCGAAGTCGCGGTAGGCGAGGCGCGTGCAGCGCGGCGGCGCCGGCGGCGGGTCGGAGCAGACAACCCCCGTCCAGGTCCGTCCGTCCACGGACGACTCGAACGACGCGTCGGTGTCGATGCGATCGTTCGTTCCGTCGGCGTAGGCGACGAAGAGCTCCGCGAGCACGCCGCCCGGGTAGGGCCTGGGCAGGCCGTACTCCATCCGGGCGTTGACCACGTACTCCACGTCCATCACGTTCTCGCCTTCCCGGAGCAAGGACAGGACGTTCGTGGACGCCGGCACGCCGTCCGCCGCGCTGCGATCGTAGGCGGAGCGCATGGCGACGCGCCCGTTGAGGCTGAACGTGGCCATCGTGTCGCCGACGCCCTGGAGCCAGGCGTCCGCGGGCGCGGCCTTCAGCTCGAAGCGGCGGCGCAGCCGGTACTTCGGCGCGGGGTCGGCGCCTCCGGCGCGCCCTTCGGCGTCGGCGGCCGCGGAGATGAAGCGGCCGCCGAAGTACGGGCCCCGGACGCTGCACGCCGGGTCGTTCGCGGCGTCGTAGAAGTGCGGCGTCACGTCGGGCCATTCGGGGGCGTCCAGTTTTCCCTCCCACGCCGGCCCGGCCATCGCCGCCGCCGCCGCGCAGACCGCCGCCATCCCTATTCTGTGAACGAACATGACTTGACTTCTCCTTCTCAACGAGGCGCGATCTTGACCCAGACGAAGTCGAGCTTCTCGCGGACGGCGACCGTGAGGACGCCGCCTTCGATCCGGGCCTCGCCGCGACCGCCGATGACGGTCGTCTTCGAGCAGGCCGGAGACAGGTAGTCGGCGAGGGGCAGGGAGAACTCCTCGCGCACGTCCAGCTCGCGGAAGAGAAGCGCCGTTCCCGCCGTTCCGTCGCGGGACGCCGACACGAAGCCCGTCCAGGAGAGGCCGTCCGGCGCGCTCCCGACGGGATGGACGTAGCCCTCGTGGATCGCGTCGCGCTCCCGCTTCCACCGGGCGATGAGGGGCTTCCACGCCTCGACCGTCTCCGGCGAGAGGTTCTGGATCTCGAACCATCCGAGCGGCGAGGAGTACATCGTGATCGCGAAGATCGCTTCGCGCGGCCAGCGCAGGGGCGCGAGCGGGTCGCCCTCGGGATACAGCTCCGGCTGGCGCTCGGGGTTGAGGACCTCCATCCGCAGACGCGCGGGATCGACGGCGTGCGCGAGGCCCCAGAGGTTCCGCAGCGTGCGGTGCGGCCACCAGAGGCGGCCGTCGCCCTCGCGGACGTAGCGGTTCTCCACGAAGACGGGGCCGATGCGCGGGAACGCGAAGTAGCCGGGGCGCCGCCCCGCCGTGACGTCGAGGTCGACGGTGATGCGGCCGCCCGACCCGTCCATCAGCCGGTCCATCAGCATCCCCTGGCGCTCGAGCGCGAGCGGGCTGGGCGTGTCCATCGAGTCGAACTTGAAGTAGTCGATGCCGAGGGAGCGGTGGAGGGACAGGAGGAAGTCGGCGTCGCGCCGCCAGTTCGCCGCCTCGTCGGAGGAGTCCGGCCCGAACCACAGCCCGAACTTCAGGCCCTTCGCGCGCGCCTCCGCGACGAGCGGCGCAAGCCCGCCCGGGAACCGGACGGGGTCGACGTCCCAGAACCCCGCCTCCTCCCACCATGAGCCCCAGCGCCCCTTTTCGCCCCTCGCGACGCGGACGGAATTGGCCGTGTAGCCCTTCTCCCAGCCGTCGTCGATCTGGATCACGTCCACGCCGAGCTCGGCCCCCGCCGCGATCTCGCCCCGCAGGAAGCGCTCGTTGACGCAGG
>JAFPUX010000317.1 GCA_017413145.1 Kiritimatiellia bacterium
CGAACCCGTGGCGGAGGCCTCCGGCGGCTGGGCCACGCCCGAGTCGGCCTACGTCCCGCCCGCGGGCGCCGCCCCGACCGCGGGCCGCCGCGCGAAGAACGCCGGCTCCGCGATCCTCGCGAAGGTGCTTGCGTTCCTCACGATCGCCCGCCCGCCGCTGCTCGTCCGCATCGCGGGTTCGGTCGTGTTCGTCGCCGTCCTCTTCCTCGCGATGTGGTGGCGGATCGGCGCGCTCGAGTCCGTCCCCGCCGCCAACCCGCGCGACCCGTCGTCCATCAAGGCCGTCGCGCCGCGCGTCGGCAAGGCGCTGCCCGCGCCCAAGCCGATCACCGCCACGCTCGCCGTCCGTCCGGCGCCGAAGCCGGGGAAGCCCGCCGCCGCTCCCGCCCCCGCGGAAGCGCCCGCCGAAAAGCCGGTCGCCGCGACGCCCGCCGAAGCGCCCGCCGTCGCGGCGCGCAAGCCGGAAAAGCCCGCCGAGCCGGACGTCTCCAAGCGCCTGCCGAAGGACCTCTACGAGGACGCGCTCTTCGAGACCGTCCGCAACCTGCGCCGCAAACCGTGGGCGGACGCCAAGAGCTCCTCCGTCCGCGCGCTCAAGGACGTCGCCGCCAAGGTTCCCGGCAAGGCCGAAGCGTGCAACGGCCTCGTCGTCGCGTTCGGCCGCGCGGACTCGTGGGAGGACCTCGTCGGCTCGACGCTCTTCGAGCATCCGCGCAAACGCGAGATCACGATCGGCAAAACGCGCCACACCATCATCCCGACCGGCACGCTCCCCGGCACGCTCATCTGCGACCGCATCGTGAACGGAACCACGCTGCGCAACCAGAAGCTCCCGCTCGCGAAGATGGACAACCGCCAGAAGTGGGCCATCGTCCGGCAGGAGCGCCCCGACGCCACGCCCGAGCCGCTATTCTCCCGCGCGTTCCTCACGCTGGCCTACGGCGGCGAGAAGGAGTTCCGCGCCCTCGTGGACAAATATCCCGCCCTCGAGCCGATGAAGGCGTTCTACCTCGTCTACGAGCTGGACCGCAAGTAGCGCATGGACCCCGCCACGCCCGCACCGGAAACGCCGCCGCTTTCCGCCGGAGCCGGCCGCCGGCCGTCCTGGCGCGATTGGGTCGGCCCCTGGAAAGGCCCCGCGAGCCTCGTCCAGGCCGCCGCGCTTCTCCTCGCGCTCGTCAACGTCTGGTTCGGCCCGCTCAACCAGGACGAAGGCTGGTATCTGCTGGCCGCGCAGAACGTCGGCCGCGGCATGATGCCGTACCGGGACTTCTTCTTCTCCCAAGGCCCCGTCCTGCCTTACGTCTACCACGTCGCCGACGTCGCGTCCGGCGGATTCGGCGTCCTCGGCGGCCGCGCATTCACGGCCCTGCTCGGTTATCTCGCCGCGTTCTTTTTCGCGTTGTCCGCCGGCGAACTGGCGCGCCGCCGCGAACCCGCCGCCTTCGGCCCCGCGTTCCTCGTCGCGTTCGCGCTGACGGCCTTCTCCCCCGACTGGGCCTACTTTGCCGCCATCCCGAAGACCTACGCGCTCGGCGCGCTCTTCCTCTCGCTCGGCTTCGCCCTGGCGCTCGGCGCGCCGGGGCGTTCCAACGGCCGCACGTGCGCCTTCGCCGGCGCGTTCTTCGCGCTCGCCGCCGCCACGCGCGCCACGCTCTGCATCGCCGCGGTGCCCGTCTGGATCGCTTTGCTCGCGATCGCCCGCCGCGACCGCGCGCGCCGCTTCGACTGGCTGTGGTTCGCCGTCGGCTGCTCCGTCGCGCTCGCCGCGGTCTACGTGCCGGTCTTCGTCCTCGCCGGCGACAACTTCCTTTTCTCGCAGACCTTCCACGCCGCCCGCGAGGCCGCGCCCTTCAAGCAGTGGCTCCTCCTGCGCGCCGGCTTCGCCTCCCTCCTCGCGCAGGGCTATCCCGCCCTGGTCGCGGCCGCCGCGATTCTCGCCGCCGCGAAGTCTCATGGTCTCATGGTCGCATGGTCCGATGGTCGCAAGGCCGGACCATCCGACCATCCGACCATCCGACCATCCGCCCCCCTGTATTGGGCCGTCGTCGCGTCGTTCGCGCTCCTGACGCTCGCGCACTTCCTCGTGCCGTTCCCGTACGCGGACTACAACACGCCCGCGATGCCGCTCGCGGCGGTCGCGCTCGCGGTGCCGCTCGGGCGGCTCGTCGCCCGCGCGAACCTGCGCCCTTGGCGCGTCGGGCTCGCGGTTCTCGCCGCGTCCGTCCTCTTCGTGGCGGGGTCGCCGTGGCCCATGAAATGGGTCGGCGGCGAACAGGACCGGTTCTGGTTCAAGGCCGACACGGACAGCGCACTCGCGAAACTGCGCCGCGCCGGACGCCTCGTCCGCGAACTGAACCCCGACGGAAAACCGATCCTCACGCAGGACGCTTATCTGGCAGTCGAAGCCGGTTGTCCGGTCGTGGCGGGGTTGGAAGTCGGTCCGTTCTCGGTCTTCCCGGATCTGTCCGACGACGAAGCGCGCCGCCGCCGCGTCCACAACGTCGCCACGCTCGAAGAAGCGGTCCGCGCGTGCGACGCGGACGTCGCGGCGCTGAGCGGCTACTCGTTCGCGATCGCCTGTCCCTCGACCGCCCCCCTGCCGGAGGACGACCGGGAGAAACTCCTCGCCGCCGTCCGCGACCGCTTCGGCGAACCCGTCTTCGAGGAGCCCCGCTTCGGCCAGTTCGGCACGAAGCTCGAGCTCTTCTCGAGGAAGAAGTCAACGCCATGAACCGCTTTTCTCTGGATTCAAACGCCCGTTTCGGGTATACTCTTGCGCCATGAGCACGCTTCCCACCATCCGGATCGGCGGCGCGCCCTCCCCGGAGGACGCCGCACCGTCGTCCGCCCCCGGAAAAACCAGCAAGCTTCCCACCATCCGCATCGGCGGCGACGCCCCCGCGCCCGGCAAGACGAGCAAGATTCCCGACGCCGCCGTCCCCGCACCGGAACCCGCCCCCGCCGAAGAGGTTGTCGATGTCATCGACGTGCCCGCCGACGAGGTGATCGACATCGTCGATACCGACACGCCGGCTCCCGCCGAGCCCGCGCCTGCACCGGCCGAGCCCGCGCCTGCACCGGCCGAGCC
>JAFPUX010000318.1 GCA_017413145.1 Kiritimatiellia bacterium
AGAGCAGCGACGTGACGGGGATGAAGATCGTCGCGATCCGGCCGTCCTTGGTGATCTCGTAGGAGGGCTCGCCGAGGACGACGTCCGGCGTGAGCGTCGTCGCCGTGCCGGAGATCCGGTCCCAGCCGGACGCACCCGAGGCCGATGCCGACCACTCGAACGTCGTCGAGTCCGTCAGTCCGTCGACGCCGAAGACGAGGTTCGTGTCGCAGGTCGCGGTCGCCGTCCAGGTCCGGTCGCCGAACGCGTAGGTCACGGTGACGGAGGGTGACGTGCCGATCGAGAGCGGGATCGTGTTGGTGATCGCGTTGCGCTTCGCGTCGACGACGGGCTCGCCGAACATCGGCCTTGCGACCGGCGCGCCGCTCCATGTCCCCTCCTGGATGAGATACGAGCGACCGTTCGCTGACGTGTCGGAGGTGCGGGAGAACCAGGTGTTGCCGAAGGGAGCCGTGTAGCCCGCGATCGCGCGGGCCGCGGACGGCGGCCAGGTCGCCTCGCCGGACGGGAACGGGTTCTCCGCGTCGTAGTAGGACGCCTTCGCGATGCGCGTCCAGTTCGGATACTTCTCCGCGTTCACGCAGAAGGCCCACTGGGCGTTGTTCCCGCCGTAGAACACGTTCTGGTATTCGGTCTTGCTGACGTAGGCCCAGAAGCCGGAACCCGGATTGGAGTCCGTCGGCGGATCCAAGAGCGGAACGTCTCCCGCGAAGTGGAGCGTCACCTTGGTCGGCATGGTTCGGAACGCAATGACGCCGATGCGTTCGAGCGTCTCGGGAAGCCAGACCTCGGCGAGGCTCTGGTTCCACGCGAACGCCGCGCCGCCGATGGATTTGATCTGCGTGTCGCGCAGGTCGGCGGATGTTAGTTTGCAGTTCTCGAACGCCACGTTGCCGATGTTCGTTACGGTCGAGGGCAGGACGAGCGACGTGACGTTGTTCCCGACGCCCTTGAAGAAGTAGGGCGCCACATTGACAGCGCGGACGGGTGTCCCGGCGGCGGTCGTGTCCGCCTCCAGCGTGGAGAGGTCGAGCATGCCGGACCCCGCCACGCGGGCGCCGGACCCGCTGCCGCCGCAACCGAGCCAGAAGTCGTCGGACGAGGCGTCGGGCCGGTAGACGCGAATCTCCCAGTTGCCGTCGGAGATGATGCCGGAATACGGCTGGTTGTTCTGCTTTCCGGCACCTTCGGTGTAGGTCCACTCCGCGTGCGCGGGTAGCGCGAGCGCAAGGAGCGCGAGGAGGGGGAGGAGTCGTTTCATGGAAAACCCTTTCAACGGCAACAAGGATACCATACTACCCCCCCCCGTCAATAATCTCATAACTCGCACGATTTCATCGTATTGGCTCAATCGCACCGTGGAAAAAGTTTGCGTCTTGCGCCAACCGCGAGCGACATTCGACAGCCGACGACCGACATCCGGATGTCGGTTGTCGGCTGTCGGCTGTCGGCTGCCCCTGCCAATTGAATTCGGCCACCGGCGCGAAGCGGCCCGCGCGGGACGCGCGGGCCGTAAGGCCGACTCCATGCGTGCGTGGCGGGGTCCGGCATGCTCGACCTCTCCCCGCTGGAGGCGGACACGACCGCCGCCGGGACACCCGTCCGCGCTGTCAATGTGGCGCCCTACTTCTTCCAGGGCGTCGGGAACAACGTCTCGTCGCTC
>JAFPUX010000319.1 GCA_017413145.1 Kiritimatiellia bacterium
ACATGCACGCCATCGTGCAGTCGCTGACCAAAAAGATCGCCTTCGGCCTGAAAAACGACGGCCGGTTCGGCGGCGGCCTGCGGCTCGTTCGGCGGCGGCGCGACGAACGGTTCCGGCTCCGCCGCCGGAGGCGGCGAAGCGCACCCCGCGAGGAAAACCGCGGCGAGTGCGGCGAGGGCGGAACGGAAGAAGCGCATGACGGGAAACAGTCTACCACACCCGCCTCCGCCGGGGAAGGAAAATCCGCGGGCGCGCGCCGTCAGCGGAAGAGCTTGCGGGCGAGATCCTCGCGGCGGGCCTTCGTTTCCTCGTTCCAGGGACCGTCGTACTTCTTCCGGACGTAGGCGGCGGCGGTCTTGGCGTGCCCGGCGGCCGCGAGGGGCTCGGCGGCGGCGGCGAGATCGTCCGCCGTCTTCTTCGCGCGCGCGGTCGCCTCGGCGCCCAGGCGCTTGCGGAGCCGTTCCGCCCGGGCCTGCAGGTTCGAGGCGAGGTTCGACGATTCCCCGGCGAGCGGGGATTTGCAGAACAGGTTGAGGTCGGACAGGGCCCTGGAGAGCGCGGCCGGGGTGACGGGCACCGTCTTTTCCCAGGCGTCGACGAGTTTCTCCAGCCGTCCGATGTAGTCCCGGCGTTCGGCGCGGCGGTCGTGCGCGGAAAGCGCGGCGGCGGCCAGGAACAGCAGCGCGGCGCCGAGCAGGCCCGCGGGCAGCGGCGACTCGACGAAGCGTCGCGGGATGCGGCGCAGGCCGTCGAAGAGCGTCTTCGCGGCGGACGGCGCGGCCGAGGCGACGGTTTCCGCGGCGGACGCGCCTGCGTGGACGACGACCTTTTTCGCGCGTTTCGTGGCGGTGGCGCGGCGCGCCACGCGCACGACGCGCTTGAGCTGCTTGGTGCGGTTCTTTTCGCGCGATGCGGCGCGGCGCAGCGTGCTCGTCTGCGTGGCGAGGTCGAGCGGCGGGAGCGTCGCGGGGCGGCCTTCGCGCAGCTCGGAAATCGAGTCGAGGACGGCGGCCCACGTCGGGAAGCGGTTCGCCGCGTCCTTCGCGAGGAGCCGCTCGAGGAAGTCGCAGAAGAACGGCGTGAGCTCCGGGGCGAAACCGGTCGGGTCGTCGACCTGTTCTTCGACCTGCGAGCGCATGACGTCCTCCGGCTCGGTCGACTCGAAGAGGCGGTGCCCCGTGACGGCGTGGTAGAGCGTCGCGCCGAGCGCGTACATGTCCGCCTGCGGTTTGAGGTCGGGCTCGCCCGTGCACTGCTCGGGCGGCATGTAGGCGGGGGTGCCGAAGACGTAGGCCTCCTCTTCGTTGCCGGCCCGGCGCGCGGCGAGCGACGAGAGCGAGCGCGAAAGGCCGAAGTCGGTCACCTTCGCGGCGCCGTCCGCGCCGATGAGGATGTTCTCGGGCTTGATGTCGCAGTGGACGAGCCGGAGGCGGTCCCAGGCGTAGCCGAGCGCGTCCGCGACGTCCGCCGCGACGCGCAGCGCCTCGTCCTGCGAGAAGCGCCCGCGGCGCCGGATCTGCGCGCCCATGGTCGAGCCCTCGACGAGCTCCATGACGAGGCAGAAGCGCCCGCCGCGGTAGAAGGCGTCGTAAACCTGCACGAGGCCCGGGTGCGACATGCGCGCGGCGGAGCGCGCTTCGGACTGGAAGCGGTCGATGTCCTCGTCGCTCGCGCTCTGCTCGGCGTCGAGGATCTTGACGGCGACCGGGCGGTCGAGCGACATCTGGCGCGCGCGCCACACGCTCGCCATGCCGCCCCGCCCGATGAGCGAGAACGAGTCGTACCCCTCCATCGAGGGGACGGAACCTTCGTCATCGGCCATGGCCGGTCCCTCCGCACGATCCGCACGACGATAGTCCCTTGCCGCCGCAGTCGGGGCAGTCGACGGCGCCGGGCGCGTCCCACGTGCCGCCGCAGGCGGAACACGTCTTCGTCGCCGCGGCGAGCTCGTGTTCGTACTGGTAGTCCTCGATTCGCATTCCGCGCTGCGCCTTGAGGGCTACGGGCTTCGGCGTCGCGTGCGCTTCGGCGTCGCGGCACGCCACGCGGCCGAAGCCGCCGCACGTCCGGCAGGGGAGGGTCCCCGTGCCGGCGCAGGCGGAGCAGTCGGACTGCGCGGCGCGGTCGGCGCGCGCCTTGCCGTCCGCCGGAAGCGCCTCGTACCACGCGGCCGGGACGTACGCCCCGCCGCGTTCCTCGCGTCCGCCTTCTTCGGCGGCCTGGCGGAACTCCCGCGCGCCGAGCCGCATCGCGTCGGCGAGCGCCTTGCGGTCGCGGACGCGCGGCGCCTTGCCGTGGCCGCCGCACAGGCCGCAGACGTAGGGCTTCGGGGACGACGGAACCACCGGGATGATCTCCTCGAGCGTTCCCTTGGCGGCCGGCGGCCGCTTCGGCGGCGGCTTGCGCGGGAGCGTGCCCTTGCCGTGGCAGATCGGGCAGGGCGCGACCTCGCGCGAGCAGGACGCGAAGAACGCTTCTTCGCGCTTCAGGAGCTCCGCCCGCGCCTTGGCGGGGAGGGCCGAAGGGTCGGCGCGGGAGAGCGCGACGGCGTCCCGCAGCGCGGCGAGCGCGGCGAATTGCCCGCGGCCCGGTTTGCGGGCGAACGCCACGTCGGCGCGGATCGCCTCCGCGACCGCGCCTTCGCCGACGGCCGGTGTTTCCGGTTCGGCTTCCGCGGCGGGCGCGCCGGGCACCGGCACGCCGGAGAGGTCGCCACCGCAGTTGTGGCAGAACTCCTCGTCGTAGGCGACCTCGTGGTCGCACGCGGGGCAGATGCGCGGCACGTCGTCCGCCGTCGCCGGCGGGGCGAATGCCGCAAGCACCGCAAGGGCGGCGGAGAGGAGAAGATGTCGTTTCGGATTCATGGCAGACTTAATACCACTTTTCGCGGGGAATGCCCCGTCGTTCCAGTTCGGCTTCGTAATCGTCGGGATAAACTTCGATTTTCATGTCGTTCGTGTAAACGATGGCTTGATGGAGATATGGCCATCCATTGTTGCCACCGGTCCGTTCTATTTCGTGGGAAAGAGGCCACGTTACACTAACACCCAAGGGAAGAACATCCACGGAAACCGGATTCTCTTTGGGCCAGTCGTATCGTTCGAAGAGATGGGAAACCAGCCGGAGATATGGAACTGCTTCGTGTTGTCTGTCGAAAGCTTCGAGCGTCCGGTATTTCTTGACTTCGATCGTTTTGTAACTGAATCGGGCATATGTTTCGTCGTATGTGTCGCGGAAAAGGAACTTCCGTCCGGTCAAGACGTCCATTTGTTTTCGTTCTTCCGCGGTCGGAGAAGGTTCGGTGCGGAAGAAGGCAAATGAGATGCCTCCAATAGCCAAAACGACAAGAAAGGAAAGTGAACTGATTTGAAGGATTCGTTTCATTATTGGATAGTTGAAAGAGGTCTTCGCGGAAGGACTTCAGTCGAATACAGTTGCCAAGCTGCATTGGCTGGATGTCCGGAGGGAATGCGACCATTGAGACCGGGTGCAACTGGAGGCAACGTTGCCTCGTAGTCGCCCAGCAAACCGGGGCGGGAAAACTGAATTGAAACGTCTTGGTCTTGACCAGACGGGCCTACAGGGCAATTTGATGGCGTAATGTACGTTGCCGGAGTGTGGACGTGGAAAGAAGCAACCGTGTAAATGGCGGATCCATGAGTAAGATTTGGATAATTCGGAAAATCTGGATCAAGAGGCTGAAGATCAACGGTCGAAGCGATATTGTTTTCGGCAGGCGGTCCGATTCGGTTCGTCGTGAATAGGTAGGTGTCCATAGCTGTGTCAAGCTGTATCCAGCAACCAATTTCGCACCTAGATGTTGGCGTGAAAATTCCCAACATTTCGTTCCAGACATTGGTCGCGAGCGTAGCAATGGTGGAGTCGGCAATCATTTCATCCTCGGATGGAAACTGGACTACAATCCGAAATGGATTTGTTCGAATGATTCTACCATTTGAGGTTTCAGCAATGGCTCGGACGAAAAAGAGTCCGGCAATGCGAGCCGTCCACGTCGTCCCAGTCAGAGATATCCATCCGGTATGGCCTGGTTGGTTGATTTCGAAGCGGGCAGTTTGGAAAGATTCTCCAAACGAGTTGGGATGATCAAGCGAGAACAACGCAACATTATCGTGTTTGAGTGTGAGTGTCCGTTCGGAGAGTCCATCAATGGAGACGGTGAGGTCGGTGCCTTCGTAGGTGCCGCAGACGGAGCAATACGGATTCGAATAGGTGGCGTCGCAGAGGTGGTTGGTTACGCCGGTCGACGGCGACTTGTGGAGGTCGCCCGCGCCCGACCGCGGGCCGTCCGCCAGCGTAACCGTCCCCGTTTGGTCGCCGAACGTGCCGGAGACGTCGGCGTAGAGGCCCGTCGAATCGACGTGCATGGAGCCGGTGGCGACGGGTTGCCGGCCCTGGCCGACGATGGCCGGGGCGACGTTCCAGGAATACCGCAGGATGCCGTCGGCCTCGTGGACGCAGACGGAGCCGGACTCCGTCAGGTGGCTTCCCGTCCCGGCGACCGCATTGGTCGAATCCTCCGGAGGGAAGACGGGCTCGACCGTCAGGACGGGCACGGCGAGACTGCAAGACCCGGGGTCCGTGTGGTAGCCTGAAACGTTTCCGATGCCGTCCGTCCAAAGGGGGTTCTCGAAGGTCGGGTCCGGGGCCCAGAACGAGCCGCCGGGCGCCCCGCACCACAAGATGAAGAAAGAACCGGAAGACGAGGCGGAACAAGGAACAACCCGTCCGCGCGGAAGGCGGAAGTTCCACGGCCCGGCATTGGGCGAAAGCGGAATCCGAAGGCTGTCCATCGTCAGGATCGTCTCGGCGCTTCTGTCGGTCGGGGCGACGAGATCTACGATGAAGTCGGCGTCCTCTCCGTTGGTCGCCCAGATGGGGTTGATCCACCAGTCTGCCGGCGAAACGCCGTCCGGAACGCCGTCGCCGTCGCTGTCGAGCCGGTGCGGGTCCGTGCCGAGCACGAGGATTTCGGATGCGTCGAGGAGCCCGTCGCCGTCGGTGTCGTGGCGCGTGCCGAGGCGGAAGAATGCGGTCTCGGCGGGTTCCCGGTTCGTCGAGCAGGACCAGAAGACGTTCGTGTAGACGGTCGTTCCGTCGAGCGGGGACGAGACGACGTTCGTGATCGATTCGCAGGTCGCGTCGTGGACGTGGTAGGCCGTGGCGACGTAGCCGGGAACGGACGAACGCTCGACCGAAAACGACACGGGCGGGTTCGTGGCGGGGTGCGAGGAGAGGATCGACCAACGGGACGACAGGTTCGTGGAGACGTAGAGGTCGAGGACTGATCCGGGCGGCGGTTCGTTCGTCGGCCACGCGGCCGTGAAGAAGATGTTCGTTTCGGAGAAGGAGAAGGCGGTGAAGCAGAGGTTGGTCGGATCGGGATTGTTCACAAATCTCAATTGTCCACAATTGTCCACAAAGGGCAAATCAAAATCAAAAAACACTGCGTTCTCTGCGCGAGATTCAAGACGCGGCGCGCCCGGCGGGCGCGCCCTACCGGAAAACTCCGCGAACTCCGCGGACTCCGCGTGGGACAAGAGCCACACGTCCACGAGCCGCCAGGGGGCGTAGAGGTCGTCGTCGGGGTGCGTTCTGCCCTCCGCGTGGCGGAAGGGCGCAACCCAGTTGTCCGTGGTCGGGAGGACAGGGACGACGGTCCAGAAAACATCGCCGGATTCGTCGAAGAACTCGTAGCAACCGGTGTGGGGCGACACCGCCACGCAAACCGTCCGACCCGCGCGGGCGAGGAATTCCCCGGGCCAGTCCCCGTCCGCGAGATCGGCCGTCCCCGCGAAACGGACGAGCTCGCGGTCCGCGTCCGGCAGCGTAACGCCGTCGCCCGCCGCGATCCGCGACTCCAGCCGGGAGCACATCGCGAACGGGGACGCCGCGGATTCCGCCCCCGTGGCGGTCGCGGCCGCGCAACAGAGAACAAGGGCGGGGATCCCGTGCATCGCGCGTTTCGTGTCTTCCGTCCGGCTTTACGCCCGCGGCGCCTTGCGGCGGTTGAGGCGCGTCTCTTTCGAGACGGGTGGTTCGAGGAACGGGGCGGCCTTGTCCGGCGCGGTGCGCGGGGCGGGAACGGGGTCCGGCTTGGCCCCGAGGTCGCGCTGGTAGAGGCGGACGCCGCACCCGGCGCCGTGCGGCAGGATGTCGACCATGTCGGGACCCCGCCACAGGCCGTAGAAGTCGAGCGCCGTGATGTTTTCGAGGATGCGCTTGGTGCGGATGTCGTGCTTGAAGACCGCCGCCTTGCCCTTGGGGCACGCCGGGAACGCGATGTAGTCCTCGCGCCGCTCCAGCGCGGCCGGGCGTCCCGCGATGGTGCCTTCGTAGGGCGTGATCATCCACGGGAACGCGCGCAGGTTGATGCGGCACGTCTTCTTGAGCTCGATCCGCACGAGGCCCTCGTCCGGATAGCCGACCGTCACCTTCGCGTAGGGCGTCTCGCGGTCGACCGGGAAATTGACCGTGACGATGTCGCGGTTCAGGTCCATCGAGTGGCGCCACGCCCGCAGCATGGCGCGCGGGCCGGCGGCCGATGCGCGGGCCGAGACGAACCGCGGGCGGTTCAGGTAGACGAAGCTCGGGCCGGACGCGCCGCAGAACGCGCCGCGCAGGCGCGGCAGGACGTCGCGGTACGTGCGCTGCTCCGTGTCGGCGGGCCGCTTCGGCGCGTCGGGGTCCGGCTCCGGGGTCCACGGCGCGCCCTCGAGCTGCGTCTGCTGCAGGTGGTTGCGCCAGAAGCGCAGCACGTCGACCCAGTACTCCGGGAAGCTGCACTCGATCAGCTCCAGGCCGCAGACCATCATGTCCGCGACGCACGTCGAGTCGCACGTCTCGTCCGCCGCGAGTTGCCACTGCAGGAACTCGGGCGTCCAGCCGAATTCGGACGAGTTCCGCCGCACGTAGTCGTAGAGCGACTTGGCGCGCGCCACGTAGCGGTCCTTGGAAAGACGCCGCCCGAGCGCCGCGAGGCCGGCGGCGGCGACGAGCGCCGAGTGGACCTCGCCCTGGAACTCGGTCTTGTGGCTGAAGAAGTGAGAGAGGCCGGTGAGCAGGTTCGAGAGCCCCTTCGCCAGGTCCAGCGCGGGCTTGCTGCCCGTGAGGAAGTGGTGCTGCATGAGCGGGTGGATCACCGTGCAGGCGCGCAGCGTGGCGTCCGCGAAGCCGGTCGAGAGCTCCGGCGCGAAGCCGCGGCCGCGCACGACGACGTCCGACGGGAACGAATAAACGGGCGGGTCGACCGGGAACGCGCCGGCGGGCGTGAGGCGCTCTTTGTGCTCGACGACGAGCCGGCGCAGACCCGCCACGAGCTTCGTGGCGCGGTCGAGCGCCTCCGCGTCCTTCGGGTCGGTCTCGATCATCCGGTTGAGCGCGGAGAGGACCGGCCCCATCTCGGAGATCGTGCAGTAGTCGGTCTCGCCCGTCCACGGACGGCGCGCCGGGTAGCGCAGGCCCGTCGACTCCTCCCAGCAGGCCGGGTCGAGGACGATCGCGCGCAACGCGGCCTCGACGTCCGCCCCGCGGTCCGTGCCGAGCATTTCGCGGGCGCAGGAGATCCCCTCGTACCACGTGGCGGCGAACTCCGCGTCGTCCTGGCGGGAGTGTTCCGCGAACGGGAGCTGCGAGAAAGCCAGCACCCGCCCCCAGGGCAGGTGGCCGAGCTTCGCGTCGGTCATCGAAGTCAGATGGTCGAGCGACAGGCCCGCCTGATAGAGCGGGTCGAAGTGCCTGAAGCCGGACGTCCGGGCGGCTTTCGTTTTCGGGATCATGGCTGGCTGTGTTTGTTCGCCCGCGCGCGGCGGGGGGCGGGGGGCGCCCCCGGTGCGCACACGCGCACGGACAAGTCTGATTCTGCCAGAAAACGGCCCGCTTTGCAAACAAAAACGGGATTTGCCGGGTTTCCGAAAAAAGGGCTTGCAATCCGCCCGGGAAAATGCTAGTGTCTTCCGCGTTTTCCACGCCGGAAGCAATGGGGCGGTAGCTCAGTTGGTAGAGCATCGCGTTCGCAACGCGGGGGTCGTGAGTCCGAGTCTCATCCGCTCCACCATTTTCCTTCCCGGCCGGAAAACCGTTCCTCCCTGCAGCCGCCCGGCCCGTTTGCCGGCGGGGGAAGCCCCGAGGCGAACAGGGAAACCTCCAAAAAGGAATCCGACAATGCCCAAGACCAAGACCAACAAGGCGGCGAAGAAGCGCTGCCACGTGACCGCGACGGGGAAGGTTCTCGCCTCCCGCGCCGGCAAGTCCCACCTCCTCAGCTCGATGACCCGCAAGCGCAAGCGCAACCTGCGCGGCACGAAGGTCCTCGGGAGCAAGACCCAGGCGGCGACGATCAAGAAGATGCTCGCCCCGGGCCGCTAGAAACGAAAGAGAGGAGATAGACCATGTCCCGTTCGACCAACGCACCCGCTTCCCGCGAACGCCGCCGCGGCCGGCTCGAGCTCGCCAAGGGCTTCTACGGCGGCCGCAGCAAGCGCTTCCGCACCGCCACCGAGGCCGTCGACCACGCCAAGCGGTACGCGACCGTCCACCGCAAGCTCCGCAAGCGCGACTACCGCTCGCTCTGGATCGTCCGCATCAACGCCGCCGTCCGCGCGCTCGATTTCACCTACAGCCGTTTCATCGAAGGCCTGAACAAGGCCGGGATCGCCCTCAACCGCAAGATCCTCGCGGATCTCGCCGTGAACGACCCCGCCGCGTTCGAGGACCTCGTCAAGAAGGCCAAGGCCGCGCTGGCCTAGTCCGGAAAGGAGATACCGACATGAAGAAAGGCATCCACCCCGAATACGGTCCCGCCAAGGTGACCTGCTCCTGCGGCAACGTCTTCGAGACGAATTCCACCGTGAAGGAGATGCACGTGAACTCCTGCTCCGCGTGCCACCCCTACTACACCGGCAAGAAGACGTTCGTCGACACGGAAGGCCGCATCGACGCGTTCAAGCGCCGCTTCGCCAAGAAGGGCTAGTCCCTTCGCACCGCCACGGCCGGCCGGAAGCGCGAACCGCTTCCGGCCGGTCTTGCTTTGCCCGGCGCGGTTGTGGTACGATGCGCGGCATGAAAACCCTTCCCCTCGCGCCGGCCCTCGCGGTCCTGGCCCTGTCCGCCGCCGCGGCGGACGTCGATTTCACCGACGCCGCCCTGTTCAAGGACGACGCGCTCCCGGCGCTGACCGCCGGGACGCTGGACTCGTGGTCCGCGCTCGCGGGCAAGGTGAAGTTCACGTTCCAGGGGGACGGCAAGGAGCGCGCCGTCTGGCTCGGCGGCAACCGCGACCGGAACCGCACGGACGTCCGCGCGTTCGACTTTCCCGTCTACGAGGTGCAGGCCGCGTTCCTTCCGGACGGCGGTTCGCTCGCGCAGATGGAGTTCGTCCTCTTCTCGCGCGGCGACATCGTGATGTCCGGCGGGGGACGGACGCCGCTCGCGCCGCGGATTTCGGCCGCCGTCCGCGACGACAAGGCCTTCCGCGGGCTCTTCGAGGAGCTCAAGGGCAAGATCGTCGCCGCGTTCGGGCAGCCCGTCGACCCGAAACCGCGCAACACGAGCCGCGTCGAAAACCACGACCAGCGCCAGTACCGCTGGAAGGCTCCGTCCGGTTTCGTCCTGCTGTCCGTCGGCCTCACGAAGGAGAAGAACGCCTTCCGCGGCGAATACATCCGCGTCGCCGTTCGCCCGGCCGCCGCGGAAACGCCCGCCAAGGCCCTCGCCGCCATGACGGGGCCGCGTCCCGTGTCGGGCGGGGGGGAAGCGAAGGTCACCGCCAACCGCGCCGACCTGACCGCGAACGTCAAACGCGAGCCGGGCGGGCTCGTCTGGGTGGACGGCATCCCGATGGTCGACCAGGGCGACAAGGGCTACTGCGCCGTCGCCACGCTCGAGCGCCTGATCCGCTACTACGGCGGCACGACGAGCCAGCACGAGCTGGCGCAGCTGTTCAACTCGGACGCCCGCGGCGGCACGTCGTTCCGCGTCGACCCCAAGACCGGCCGGCCCATCGAATTCGTCGCGCCGGAGATCTGCCGCCAGTTCGGCTTCTCCCAGAAGGTCGTCGACTTCGACAAGCCCAAGCCGGAAAAACTCCTGAAGGACTACAACAAGAAGGCCGCCGTGAAGCTCGACGTGGACAAGAAGATGAAGGACGACGACATCGACCGGCTGCTCAAGAAGGCCGATCAGGCCACGCTCCGGGCGGTCGTCGCGGACGAAGGTTCGTGCAAGCGGTTCATCCCGAAGATCAAGACCTTCATCGACAAGGGCGTCCCGCTCGTCTGGATGATCCCCGGCCACATCCGCATGCTCATCGGCTACAACGAGACGACCGGGGAGATCGTCTACTCCGACTCCTGGGGCGCCGGCCACGAAAAGAAAACGATGTCCCTCGCCGAAGCCTTCTTGATGACGCAGGCGCTCATCGTCGTCCGTCCCTGATTTTGGGGATTCGCGGAGCCGGGGCGCGCGGTCCGCGCGACCCGGCTCCCGTACATCGTCTGGACGACAAAAATCAGATGGCGGAGCCGCGACGCGGACCGATGCACGAGGGGCGGATACGGCAAAATCCGTCTCCGCCCCTCGTGCGAAGTCGCGCGCTACACGTACCCAAGCTGGCGGAGGAGGAAGAAGTTCCCGTTCCAGTCCGGTTCGACGCGGATCCAAAGCGAGACGCGGACCGGGCGGCCGAAGAATTCTTCAAGATCCTTTTCGCTCGCGCGGGTCGCGGCGCGTAGCGTGCGGCCCTTTTCGCCGAGGACGATGCCTTTCTGCCCGGCGCGGCACACGAGGACCGTCCCGCGCACTTCGACCGGCGCACCGGGACGCTCGGCGATGTCGTCGATCCGCACGCCGATATCGTGCGGGAGTTCGTCGTGCAGCAGACGGAAGAGCTTTTCGCGGACGACGTCCGCCACGGCGACGCGGCGCGGGTGGTCGCTCACGGTGTCGCCGTCGAAGAGCAGCGGCCCGGGCGGCAGCGCGCCGAAGAGCGCGTCGAGGAGCGGCTCGACGCCGTCGCCCGTCTTCGCCGAACCGCGGATCCACGCCGGTTCCGCAAACGGCGCGGGTGCGCGGCGGGCGCGGCCCTTGCGCTTCCAGGGCGGGAGCTTGTCCGTCGCCGGCGCGGCGTCGCGCGCGGCCTGCGCCGCGGCGGCTTCCGCCTCGCGTTTTCCGTCTTCGGCGCGGACGCGGTCCCAGAGCTCGCGGAACGCGGCGGAGCGGTCCTTTTCGTCCGTCTTGTTGAGGAAGACGAAGACGGGAATCTCGCTGCGGACGAGACGGCGCATCCAGCCGTCGTCCTCGAGCTGCGGCGCGCGCGCGGCGTCCACGACGAGCAGCGCGGCGTCCGCGCCGCCGAGCGACGCGCGGGCGCGCTTGTTCATTTCGGCGCCGAGCAGGTTCTGGCTCTTGTGCAGGCCGGGGGTGTCGAGGAAGGCGATCTGCCCGCGCGGTTCGGTGAGAACGCCGCGGACGACCGACCGCGTCGTCTGCGCGACGGGGCTCACGATGGAGACTTTTTCGCCGACGAGGCGGTTCACGAGCGTGGACTTGCCGGCGTTCGTGCGGCCGACGACGGCGACGACGCCGGCGTGCGGCGCGGGGTCGCCGGCCTTGGCGGCGAACGGATCGGAGAGGGTCTGCGGAACGTCCATGGCGGCGGAATCAGCGGGCGGCGGTCCAGCGGGCCCAGGTGCCGCTCGGGAGCGGGAGGACGCCGGGCGCGCCCGTGAGGAGCATCTCGCCGCTCGAGACGGCGCCGCGGAGCCCGCCGCAGGCCTGGGACAGGAGATTCTCGAGCACCTGGCCCGTGCAGCCCGGCGTGTGCGCGGAGAGCAGCACGAAGAGCGGGGCGTCCGACAGGAGCGAACGGCACAGCGAGAGCGTTTCGGGCAGGTCGCGCTCGATCTTGTAGGTTTCGCCGTCGCCGCCGCGGCCGTACGTCGGCGGGTCGAGGATCACGGCGTCGTACTTGCGGCCGCGCCGCACTTCGCGGTGGAGGAACTTGTGCGCGTCGTCCACGATCCAGCGGATCGTGTCGAGCCCGTTGAGGCGCGCGTTTTCGGCGGCCCAGTCGACCATGCCGCGCGAGGCGTCCAGGTGCGTGACGCGCGCGCCGCCGAGCGCGGCGGCGAGCGAGGAGCCGCCGGAATAGGCGAAGAGGTTCAGGACGGACGGCTCGGCGCCGCGCGCGGCCGCCGCCGCGCGGACCGTGTCGCGGATCCACGCCCACTGCGCGCGCTGCTCGGGGAAGATGCCGAGGTGGCCGAAGTCGGTCGTGGCGAGATGGAAACGGATTCCCTCCGCGGAGATCGTCCAGTGGTCCGGCAGGCGGCCGCGGCCCTGCCAGCGGTTGCCGTCCTCGCGGTCGAACGAGGCGTCCGCCGCGCGCCACGCCTCGGGCGGGAGCGACGGCAGCCAGACGGCCTGCGCGCAGGGCCGCGCGAGGACGACGGAGCCGAAGCGCTCGAGCTTGCGGCCGCGGCCGCTGTCGAGCAGTTCGTAGTTGTCGTCGGCTGGTTTCATCGGCGGAGGCTAGACGCCGATGGCGCCGGTGCGGCCGGCGGTTCCGGCGAGGGGAAGCCAGTCGAGCACGTGTTGGATGCGCTCGTTCCAGTTCTCCCAGCAGTGGCCGCCGGGGCCTTCCTCCCAGCGCGGGGCGAGGCCGAGCTCGCGCAGGCGGTCGCGGAAGCGAAGGTTGTCCTGCCAAAGAAAATCGTCCGTTCCGCAGTACTGGAAAAGGGCGGGGCGCTCCGCGGCGGGGCGCGCGGCGACGCGTTCCGCGAGCGAGAAGAGGTCGAGGTCCGGCGGCGGCTCGGCCGTGCCGGGCGGGAGCATCGAGTCCCAGATCGCCTTGTTGCCGTCGCGCACCCAGCGCACGTCGCACACGGACGAAAGGCCCGCGGCGGCGGCGTAGCGGTCGGGACGCGAGAGCGCGGCCTTGAGCGCGCCGTAGCCGCCCATCGAGAGGCCGGCGACGAAGCGCCCCTCGCGGCGCGGGTCGAGGCGGAACCAGCGCTCCATGAGCGACGGCAGCTCTTCGGCGACGTAGTCGAAAAAGCGCTGTCCCGAGCGCAGGTTCGAGTAGAACGAGCGGCCGCCGTCCGGCATCACGATCGCGAGATTGCGGTCGCTCGCGAAGAGCTCGAGCGACGTGCGGCGCATCCAGATCGTCTCGTCGTCCGAGAGACCGTGCAGCAGGTAGAGCGCGGGCAGCGGGACGGCCGGGTCGGGGCGGTCGGGCAGCAGCACGTTCGCGCGGGTACAGACGCCGAGCGCGTCGGAGAAGAAGTGGGTGCGGAAGAAGGCCATTTTCGGATCGGAAAGTCTTGAAGGTCCTGAAAGTCCTGAAGGTACCGAAGGTCGATCGCTCCGAACGCGCCGGTCAGTTCTCGGAAGGCGAGACTTCTTCGGCCTTCTTGCGGAGACGGTCGATCCAGAGCAGGACGATCGTGCCGGCGAAGAGCAGGACCGCGCCCGTCGCGAGGAGGAACGGACCGAACGGGAAGGAGGATCCGGTTCCCGGCGCGTCCGGGACGGGCTCGCTGCCGGAATCGTCCAGGGAGAGTTCGGGGAACGGGTTGGCCCGCGCCGCGCCGCGGATGTATTCGGGCGGCTGGAAGGTCGGCGCGAGGGACCAGACCGGTTCGCCGGGCTCGATGCCGTCCCCGTCGACGAACTTCGCGCGCATGCGCCACTTCGCCCAGAGCTGCGAGGCGAGGTAGGCCTCGCCGGACACCTGCAGCTCCGGCGCGCCGGGATGCTCGCGGACGGCCTCGACGCACGCGACGGAGAGGTCTTCGCGTTCGAACGCCTCGATCGCGGCGGCGGCGGGCTTGCCGCGCGCGCCGCCGCGCACGGCGGCGAAACACGACTCCGCGGACGTCCGGACGGCGTCGGCCGTTGCGGC